>NZ_JAOPKC010000029.1:0-31914 GCF_025517535.1 Halapricum hydrolyticum | reverse complement strand
TCACCGGCGAGTTGTCACGGGTGATCGCCTCCTGGCGCGGTACGTCCAGCGTCTGAGTACGCATATCGAAAGCGTAGGTCTTCGAGACGAACGGCGGGACGAAGTTGATCCCCGGCTCCAGCAGCTTGCGGTATTCCCCCAGCACGGTCAGTGCCTTCTTCTCGTATGCTTGTACGATGACCACCATCTGCCAGACGACGGCGACGGCGACGGCCAAAACGACGAGGCCAAGCAGTGGCAAAGCGCCAATCAACTGCAGCGGGACCAGTTCGAACATGCGTTCAGGCCTTCGGCCGACCCGGTAAAAAGTGTTCGGTGAAAATCATGCCACTGCGACGGTCCCGCCGGACTGCGGCGGATTAGGCGGTATCGATATCCGGTTCGCGCCCGCCCTCCTCTTCTCGCCCACGGGCGAGTTCGCGGTCGATCTCGTCTTCTTCGATTACTTCGAGGCTCTCGACGGTCACGACGTTTCCACCGCCGGGGTCGACGACGATGACTTCCGCCCCTTCCTCGATCTCGCTGTCCAGCGCACGAGCCCGGTAATACGGGTTGAACCCGCCCGCTTCGAGTTTGATCTCACCGCTGGTCTCGGTGACGCGCTCGACCACGCGACCGGTCTGGCCCCGGAGCGAATCCGAATCGCTCGTCTGCGCCGTCCCTTTCCCCCCGTAGATGTCGAACTCCCGGTATCCATAGAGTGCCGCCCCGCCGATGATCATGACTGTCGCGGCAAGCACGACCGTCGTTGCGAGTAGCCCGAGCGATCCCGGCAACGCCAGCCCGACCAGGCCGGCGCCGAACAGCGCGATCCCGAGGACGATGAAGTGCGCTCCCGGCGCGAACGCCTCGGCAATGACGAGTCCGGCACCAGCCAGTAACAGCAGCGTCGCCAGATCCAGGCCGAGGAACTCAACCATACCAGTCTGTTCGGGTTCCGACTGGATAATCCTTCGGTCGTCTCACGGGCCGGGACGCGGACTGCCGTCGCGCTCCGCGGGTGCCGGCAGGGAGATACTGCGGTCAGCCCGGCCCTGCGCCGGCCAGATAGAACTGCAGGAAAAAGGCGAGTGCGACGAGGACGCCGACAACGAGAAACAGCACGTTCTCCAGATCAGGTGAGCCGGCCTCGATGACCTCGGTGTCGCTGGTCGGTGAGCCGAAGACGTTGCCCTCGACGGCGCTCTGATCGTCCTCCAGATCCGACAGGGAAAACCGCCACTCGCCGTCGTCGTCCGCGTCGCCGTCGTCACGCTCACGTTCGTCGTCACCGTTGGCACGCTCACTCTCACCGACCTCGTCGGCCCCGAACGCCCAGTCGGAGTCGTCGTCTGCCATGTGAGGGTCAACGGGACGGGCGATAAAAGGGCTGGCGCTACTGGACGTGCCGGGGATTGGTGCTACTGGATGCGTGTGCCGGCCGGAGCGTCCTCGTGTGTCGTCAGCAGGTCGGCCTCCTCCCCGGCCGCCAGGATCATACCGTTGGATTCGACGCCGAACAGTTCGGCCTGCTCCATGTTCGCCAGCAGGATCACCTTCGTCCCGGGAAGCTCCTCGATATCATGGAGCTGTTTGATCCCGGCGACGACCTGTCTGGTCTCGACGCCGATGTCGACTTCCAGGCGGACGAGCTTGTCCGAGTCCTCGATCGGTTCGGCCGTCTCGATGCGGCCGACGCGCATGTCGATCCCCTCGAAGTCCTCGAAACTGATCCGATCGTCGACGAGCGGCTCCAGGTCCATGTCCCCGGATTGGTCACCGCCGGTGTCGTCACTTTCGGTTTCGGTGTCGTCTCCGTCTTCCGTCGCTTCCTCGACGCGCGCTTCGAGCTTCTCGTTGAGCTGTTCGACCCGATCCTCCTCGATCTTCTCGAACAGCTCCGCGGGTTCGTCGAACGTCTCGGGCGGGGCCGCGTGTACGTCCTCGACGGTCGTCTCGTGGACGCTGCCGTCCTCGCCGAGTTGGTCCCACAGTGCCGCCGCCTTGCCGGGCGTCAGCGGCTCCAGCAAGATCGCGAGCGCTTTCGCGACCTGCACGCAGTCCCGGATGACCTGTGCGGCCTGGTCGGGATCTTCGTCGGTGAGCTTCCAGGGCTCGTTGCGCTGGATGTACTCGTTGCCGAAGGCGGCCAGTTCGACTGCCGCCTGGCCCGCCTTCCGGATCGAGTAGTCGTTGATCGCCTCGCGGTAGGCGTCGACGGCCTCGTCGATCCGGTCTTCGACCTCGGCGGAAACCGACGCGTCGGGCGTGCCGTCGAAGTTGCGGTGGGCAAAGAGCAGCGACCGGTAGAGGAAGTTCCCGACCGTGCCGACGAGTTCGCCGTTGACGCGCTCGCGGAACTTCGACCACGAGAAGTCCACGTCCTGCTGGAAGCCGCCGTTGGTGGCGAGATAGTACCGCAGCAGATCCTCGTGGAAGCCCTCGTCCAGATACTCGCGCGCCCAGACCGCCCGGTTGCGCGAGGTCGAGAAGCCCTTGCCGTTCAGCGTCATGAACCCGCTGGCCATGACGGCCCGGGGTTCGTCGTACTCCGCAACGTGCAGCATTGCCGGCCAGAAGATGGTGTGGTGCTGGATGATGTCCCGGCCGATGATGTGAACGATCTCGCCGTCCGCCTTCCAGGCTTCTTCCCAGTCGTAGGTATCGGCACCGACGCGCTCGGTGTACTGCTTGGTCGAAGCGATGTACTCGATGGGCGCGTCGACCCACACGTACAGGACGAGATCTTCCGCACTCGATTCGTCGTCACCATCGATCTCGGGATAGTCGAACCCCCAGTCCAGATCGCGGGTGATACACCAGTCCTGCAGTCCGTCCTCGATCCACTGGCGGGGCTGGTTGCGAGCGTTCGCGGTCCCTTCCAGTCGGTCGAGAAAGTCGGTGAGATATTCGGACAGTTCGGAGACCTCGAAGAACTTGTGCGTGCGATCGCGGTACTCGGCGGGGTTGCCGGTAATCGTCGAGACGGGGTCCTCGATCTCGCCGGGTTCGAGGTGACGACCACAGCCCTCGTCACACTCGTCGCCGCGAGCCTTCGCTCCGCAGTACGGACAGGTCCCCTCGACGTATCGATCAGGCAGGGGCTGGTCCTCGGCGGGGTCCCAGGCGACCTTAATTTCCTTCTCGTAGACGTAGCCTTTCTCCTCGAGCGTGCGGACGATCTCGTGAGTCAGTTCGCGGTTGGTCTCCTCGTGGGTGTGGCCGTAGTTGTCGAACTCGACCGCGAACTTCGGGAACGTCTCCTGGTACTGTTCGTGGTACTCCAGGGCGAACTCTTCGGGATCGACGCCCTCCTGGATGGACTGGACGGCGATGGGCGTGCCGTGCATGTCCGACCCGCAGACGAAGGCGGTCTGCTGTCCCAGCTTCTCCAGGGCACGGCTGAACACGTCGCCGCCGACGTAGGTCCGCAGGTGGCCGATGTGCAGGTCGCCGTTGGCGTAGGGCAACCCGCAGGTCACCACCGCGGGCTCGTCGGTCGGAAAGTCCTCGTGGCTCATACCTTCCCTTACCGCTATACGCGTCAAAAACCCGCTGGTTTCCGGCGAGATCGAATCCTACGGGCACGCGGTCGTCGGCCTCGCTGTTACAGTCGTCCAGAAGGTTTCGAGACAGCAGGGACACGCTAGTTGTTCGCGTCCCGGAACCGATACCGGTAGGGCTGGTCGCGGATGACCTCGACGTCACCGTACTGGGCGTGTCGCCCGAGGACAGTCGCGATTCGGTGGGCGCTGTCGAAGTCCTCGCCGTGCTGCTCGAGCAGATCGAGGATTTCGCGCGCTGTCAACGGCTCGTCGGCGTCGGCCTGTTCCAACACCGACCGGATCCGCTCGAACTCGCCGTGACGTATGCGCATACGCTTACGTATGTGCCACTATACCATTAAACGGCGTCAGACAGCCGTCTGACGGACTTTCGCCGGAAAATCACAGACCGCAGCCGAACGATCGTGGTCGGGGGTTGTCAGACAGTCGCACGGGAAGCGTCACACCGGCCGGTCGTATTCGTCCTCGAAATCGCGCTGGTCGCGGTAGGCCTCGACGAAGCGCTCGACGTCGAACTCCGCCATCTGTGATTCGAACTCCGCTTCGAGGCCCTCGTCGTCGATGTGGCTGACCGCGTGATCCATCAGTTCGACGAGTAGCTCCACGACGACGTGATGGAGTCGTCGGGCGTCGAAGTCGGTCACCCAGATCAGGGCGGCCCCGACTTGCCCGTCCTCCGAGACGTCTCTGACGGCGACCTCGTCGGGGAACTCCTCCATCACCGATCCCATGAGGTGGGGCATCGAGAACTCGTCGTACTCGTCGTCGGTGTCGATCACTGCCCGCAGCTGGGCGGCGATGTCCTCGGGGACGAATCGCGACAGCGGATGGGCGTCCGTCACGACCGCGTGGGTCTCCCCACAGTCGCAGTCGAACTCCCGCTGACCGAGGTCGAACCCCCGCGGCGAGACGGTCTCTCCGCAGGGCAACTCCATTCGTTCCCCACCGCTCCCGGGGACGCGTGGTTCTGGCATATCCGTCGGTTGGGCGCTCGCGCGCTTAAGAGCGACGCTGTCGCCCCCGGGAATCAATAAGTGCGCTGATTTGACGGAAGAGAAGCACAGACGCCACAACGGATCCGATAACCATGCCAACGCGAACTCGGAACGCTACAAGAGCAACGAAGCAAACAAACCCAGATTGAGCAACCCACAAAAGCGACCGACCGAACCACCCTAAATTTTGACTGTCGCGCAGAGATCTATTTCGTTGTTCTATCTGAGCCATACCAGCCTCCTTGCACAACCAGAGTGAAAATGTTTCTGGCGAAGAGTGAAAGACGCGCGGGCTTCGTGAACGGATGGTTCAGAATCTTCAACGCGAGACAAACGGCGTCGCTGTGCTAACTTCACGCTTTGTATCCAGTACGCCGTTCGTGTCAACTGGCGGAGGTTTCAAGAGAGCCCGGATATCAAATCGAGGGCTGTCGATCCGGTCTGTCGTCACTGCGTGCGCTGAGTCGGACGTACGCCTCGGTCACGAGTGCCGTCCCGAAAGTCAGGTTGACAGCGCCCAGCAGTGCGCCACCGACCGTCCCGGCAGGTCCGACGAGCAGCGACGCGAGCACCCACGTTCCGAGAGTGACCAGAAACAGCACGACGGCCAGCCCGAGAATCTCCCATCGGTTGCCCTTCACCAGGCCCCAGGAGCCGGAAATCGCCTGAATCGGTCCCTTGTCGGCGACCGCGATCTCCTGGCGGACGAACAGGAGGCCGATGTAGACGAACAGCGCGGGAACGAACAGCAGGAAGAACGTCAGCACGGAGACGATCCCGATCGCGAGATAGATCAAGATCACGGCCACGAAACCGTACGCCGCCGCGATCGGAAGGCGGCGCGCCGCCAGCGCGCGTGGTACGCCGTCCAGTTCGTCGTTCGCGAACGCTCTCACGGCGACGATCCGGATCGCCTCGACCAGGATCGCCAGCGCGAGCAGTCCGACCAGCAGAACCGGGGCCGAGAGGTCGACCGTCAACCCGGCTGCTTCGATCGTCCGCTCCAGATCCGTGATAAGCTGCTGGACTTCCGGCTGGCTGGTATCGGCGTTCTCGCGGACAAGCGTCAGCGTGTCCTCGAATACCCGCACGAGCAAGGATTCCGCGAGGACGTCACTCGCGATCCCGACGATCGCCAGCGAAGCGACGATCTGCGCACCGGTCATCGACAGCAAGCTGTCGACGGCGTCCGCCAGCAGCTGGTACAGATCCAGCGACTCGTCCAGCGCAGGATCATCGAACGGGTCAGCGGACATCGGTCCCCTCTGGACGCTCCCTCCGGGCCTTTGCAGTCTGCTCCCCCCTCGCGATTCGGCCGTACAAACGGTCGGCTGTTCTCATCGGCCGTCGGTTCGACGAAAAGTGGGATAAAACCACTCGTTTCCGATAGGTTCGCACGGATCGCGTGGCGGTCCGATCGCACGGCCTGTGGCGATACGGCCGGGCGTACGGCGGTCCAAATCAGGGCCAGTCGTCGCGGCCGTCGTCGCCGTCCTGTCCGGGCGGTTCGGGTTCACCGAGCTCCCAGTCGGCGGCGTCGGCTGCCGCGACGACGTCCAGATACTCCCAGCCGACCGACGTCGCCAGTTCCTCGTCTTCCTCGCTCGTCCCGATGTAGACGTACCGTGGCGTCTCGAACTGGTTTCTGACGTTTTCGAGGCTCTCCTTGCGGCCCCTGGGTCCGGAGAAGAAATCCTGCCGGATGCGGTGTTTGCGGGTGAAGTTCGTCACGACGTAGGTCGGCTTCTCGGAGACGACGCCGACGTACTCGCTCCACTGGCGCGCGTCGGTAAACACCGCGTCCGGACGGGCCAGCCGCTTCAGTGCTTCCAGATCGAAGGCGAGGGTCATCTCGCCGCTTGCGCCGTCCATACCCGAGCATGACGGTGGCGCGCGCAAAACGGTGTCGGTCGGCACTGTCGAACCGACCGACCAGGACGCCGACAATACCCCTCACATGAGGGCAACCGCTCTGCGAACGCCGACGGCCGGAACCGTCCGCGTCGGCACTGACGTCATCCGGGCGCGAATGCTGACCAATCGCATGTTGGCACAGAGTCCCCGATACGGTTATATGACGTGACCTCATACAGAGGTCACAATGATGGCGACGACACACGGCCTCCTCGGGCTCGCGCTGGGGGCCGTCATCGCCTTGCTGGCACCCGAACACGCAACTACCGCGATGGCCGCCGGACTTCTCGGAGGAGTCGCTCCCGATCTGGACCTGTACCGCGGCCACCGCCGGACGTTACACTTCCCGGTGTACGGATCGATCCTTACGGCGGTCGTCGTCGCGATCGCGATACTCGTGGCAACACCCGTGACCGTCGCGCTCGCGGCGTTCGTCGCCGCTGCGGCCCTCCACGCCGCGACTGACGTCCTCGGCGGCGGCCTGGAGTTGCGTCCCTGGGAGGGTAACTCCGAGCGGGCAGTGTACTCCCACTATCACGGTCGCTGGCTGTCGCCGCGTCGGTGGGTACCCTACGACGGGTCGCTCCACGATCTCGGCCTCGCGGCCGGACTTGCAGTGCCGGCAGTGCTCTGGACCGATGGCCTGTTGCAACTCATCATCGCGGGCGCGGTAGTCGTCTCCCTCGGGTACACGCTGCTCCGAAAGCGACTGGCAGCGATCGCCGCCACGCTGGTCACGCTTCTCCCGGCGGCCGTCCACCCCCACGTTCCGGAGCGCTATCGAAGTACCGCCAACAGCCACTCGAACACGGTCTCGCGATACCAGTAGACGAACGCCGAGACGGTCAGCACAGCCAGCAGGATCACTCCCGCTTCGACGTACAGACGTGCCGCCAGTGACGCGCCGACGGCGTTCGCGAGCAGATATCCCGGGATTCGCCCGAGTGCAGCGATCAGCGTCATCCGCCTGATGTCGAGTTCGGTCGTCCCGGCGACGAAGCAGATCACGTCGTCCGGCAGACCTGGCAACACGAACAACGCAGTCAGCGCCAGATATCCCCGCCGTGCCGAGAAGCCATCGAACGTGGCGAGCGCGTCCGGGTCGATCGCCCGCTCGACGAACGGCCGCCCGTAACGACGCGCCAGTCGAAACACGACGTAGCTCCCGATCGTTGCCCCGACGACGCTGTAGACAGTACCCCAGAAGAGCCCGAACAGCCAGCCGCTCGCGACGGCCAGAACCTGTCCCGGGATCGGTGCGAACACGACCTGCATAGCCTGCAACAGGACGAACGCGAGCGGTGCGGCGAGACCGAACTCCGCGATGAACGCCCGGGTCGCGACCGGCTCGGTGAGCCAGGCGACCCGACCCCGGAGTGCGATCGAGCCACCGATCAGCACCGCGAGGATGACCGTCAATCCCACCAGTGTCGTCCGGCGGCTCCGGGCGTCAGCGAAGATCCGCACGCGACGATCCATCAGCCATGGGCTCTCAGCGCGGACAGAAAAGCCCTGTGTCGATCAGACGGACTGCTGTAAGTCGGGCCCGTATCACTCGATCGCAGACGGAGCCAGCGCGTCGAGATCGACCTCTTTCTCGAGGAGCGCCTCCTTCTGGTCGGCGACCGGCCGTTCCTGGCGGATGATCTTCTTGAACGTGCTCTGCTGGGAGAGATCCCCGATCAGTACCCCGCCGATCAGCTTGCCGTTCTTGAACGTGAGGCGACGCCACTCGTTCTCGGAGTATTTGCGCTCGGCGTCGTCTTCGCCGATAGTCGGGTGGCCAAAGGAGAGGAACGGGAAATCGAAGTGCGTGATCGAGTAGGAGGGGACGTACCGGAACTCTTTGGTCGTGTCGTCGGTAGCCATGTTCTTGCCGGCGACGACGCCCTGCTCTTTGGCCGAGCCCCACGCCCCGTTCTGGGTTCGATCTTCGAGGATCACGTCGTAATACTCGGTAATGTCGCCGGCCGCGTAGACGTCCTCGACGTTCGTCCGCATGTACTGGTCGACGAGCACGCCGCCCTCAACGTCGACCGGCGTGCCTTCGAGGAACTCCGTATTGTAATCCAGCCCGACGGCGATCCCGACGAACTCCGCCTCGTGGGTCACGCCGTTGGTGTCGACGACGCCGCTGACGTGACCCGTTTCGTCGACCTCGAAGTGGTCGAGTCCGCTCTCGAAGACCGGTTCGACGCCGATCTCTTCCAGCGCCCGGTGGACGATCTCCGCGCCGTCGAGGCTCAGCGCGTAGCGCCACCAGCGGTTACCCCGCATGAGGTACTTGGCGTCGACGTTCTGGGCGCCACAGATCGCTGCCAGGTCGATCCCGAGCAATCCCGCTCCGATGACGACGCCCTTCTCGGCTTCGGCGGCGTGTTCGCGGATCTTCCGGGCGTCCTGGAACGTCCAGAAGTGATGGATCCCCTCGGCGTCGGCGTTCTCGACGGGGAGCTGGATCGGCGTCCCGCCCGTCGCGACCAGGAGCTTGTCGTAGCTGTAGGTCCCGCTGTCGTGGGTGTGGACGGTCTTCTCGTCGGTATCGACGCCGGTCACGTGCGTGTTGAGCGCGAGGTCGATGTCCCGCTCGTCGTACCAGTCGGGCTCGTGGATCGACACCGGCGGCTCGGGCAGCTTGCCCTTTGCGAACTCTTTGATCAGAATCCGGTTGTACAGCGCCTCACCCTCCTCGGTGATGACGGTGATTTCGGCGTCGGGATCCGTCTCGCGGATCGTCTCGGCCGCCGAACTCCCCGCGATCCCGTCGCCGAGGATGACGTGCGACGTGGTCATGGACTCTCGTTCGGGTCGGGCCTTAATGTGGGTTGCTATCTCTCCAGTGACCGATACTCGGTGACGTCGTGACCCTCCCCGATGAATCGGTCTCCCGAGGGACAGGACGGCGTTCCAGACGGAATACACCATGATAAATACATATGGTTCTGGCGCGTACAAAGGTTCTTGAGTCTCGCAGCCGTATTGAGAGACATGCGTGAGACGATCGAACGCGTATTCGGACTGGACCGTTTCAGTCGGCGACTGATCGCACTCGGGGTCGTGCTCGTCGTCGGGAGTCTCGCTCTTGCCGGTTGGTTCCTTCTCAGCGGTGAACTCGTGACGGGGCTGTCGATACTCCTGTACGTCGTCGTCGGGACGCTGCTCGCGGCGATCGGGTTCTCCCCGAGCGTAGGTTCCGGGCCGAACCAGCGCGTGTGATGCCGTCGTACGTTTGGGACAATATTCGGCACGGCGGGGTATCGAGGGGTTCAGACGTGTTGCAATCGGCAGTATGATCTGCCGGAGTCGCCGCGTTCAAGGCGGCGAAATCCGTATCGCGGTCGATGAAGATCCGTCAGAACGTCCGCCACTGGGCCGCGAAGCAAGCGCTGACCATGCCCGTGGTCGGCGAGTACGCCATCGACAAGCTGGTCGACATTCACACGTCCGTCTTCCTGGACCGCGCCGAGGAGAGTCACAGAGACGACCGGCGCGAGTACCTCGACGCCTTCTTCGAGGCGACGATGGACACCTACGTCGCCGCGCTGGAGGACGGCTATCCGGAAGCCGAGGCCCGTGAGATCACCCACATCCAGGCCAACTTCGCCTTCTACAATCACGGCTGGACCGAGATGATGGAGTTCCCCAGCGACGAACTCGACGTGCATTACGACCGCTACGCCGAGTTCTTCGAATCTTATAACATCGCGATTGAGGACCCGCTCGGAGAATTCAAACCGGAGGACGGGCTGCCGAACGCACCGTCGACGCCCGAGCGACTCGAGGAGCCCGAACACCCCTACGCCGAGGGCGGGTTCGCCGACGACGTCTACGTCGAGACCGGCGACGGCGAACTCGTGGTCGGCGGCGGCGAGGAGCCAGAAAACGTGGATGTCGAGGCCGCACCGGGTGTAGACGAGGAAAAGGTCGAAGGCTGACATTCCCCACACGGCCAATATAAGTCACCCGTCGATTAGATCGGCACACGCGTACCCGGCCTCGATCGCGCCGTCGAGCGAGCGCTCGGGGTACTGCGCGCGCGAGGCCATGCCAGCATAATAGACGCCCTCGGCGATCTCTTCGCCCAGGTCGTAGGGTACGACCATGTCGAGATAGCCCCGCTCGTAGACGGGGGCCGTCCGGGGATTACGAGCGATCTCCATCCAGTTGACCGACTCCCGGTCGAACTGCGGGAACAGGTCGGCGACGCCGTCGAGCCACAGCTGTTCGACCTCGTCGTCGTCGAGTTGCCACAGCTGCTCGTCGTACTCCTGGACGTAACTCGCCAGGTAGTAGAGGTGCTCGCCGCCGTAGCGCTCCTCGGGGATGAAGTTCGTGTGCTCGATGAGGACGCCGAAGGGGGCGTCGTCGATGAGGTTCAGCCAGTAGGTGTCAGTCAGCGACTGGTCGAGCGAGAGCACCGCACAGACGGTGCCCTGGAAGTCGATCTCACAGGGATAGCCCGTCAGATCTTCGAGGACGTTCGGCATCGCGGCGACGACTGCGGCATCGACCTCGTGGGTGGCCGTGCCGTCGTCGGTCTCGACGGTCAGCGAATCGACGGGGCCGTTGCTAGCGAGTCCCGTGACGCGCGCACCGGTCGTGATCGACTCCCGACCCACGGCCTCGACCAGCGCGTCAAGCAGGCGGCCGAAACTCCCCTCGACGTAGCCCAGTTGCTCGCCTCGCAGGAGGTCACGCTCCCCGCGGAACTTGACTCGCCCGAGTAGCCAGGCCGCCGAGACGTCTTCTTTCCGGGAGCCGAACTTCGCGTCGAGCAGCGGCTCCCAGAAGTACTCGTAGACTCCGCGGGTGGTGTGTTCGAGCAGGAACTCCTTGATGGGAACGTCCTCGAAGTCGTCGAGGTTCTCGTAGGTGTCCGTCCGGGGTTTCCAGCCGCGGACGTCGATCTCGCTGACGAGCATGCCCAGCCGGAACTTGTCGTAGAAGCTCAGATACGGGTAGGCGAGGATCTCCCAGGGTTTGTCCATCGGGTGGATCTGCCCCTCGACGTAGAAGGCGTCGGACTTGTAGCGCCACTCGATCTCGACGCCGAGTTCCTCGGCGAGTTCGAGGATCGTCCCCTCGGACTTCGAGAGGTGGTGGTAGTACTTTTCGATGGGATCGCCCGCGGTCTCGTAGGTGGCCGCGAGTCCCCCAAGCTGCTCGCTCGCCTCGAAGACCTGGACCTCGTGGCCGCGTTGCTGGAGGCGATAGGCGGCCGCGAGGCCGGCGATTCCGCCGCCGACGACGCCGATCATACCCCAGGGTTCCGCGGTAGCGCGAAAAGGTCTTTCCATCCGGGTGTCATAGTAACCGTTGTAATTCTGTTCCGGGTCGACCGCACGACGCGTGCGGTCGCACCGGTAAATCGGTACAACGGTCACTGTCAGTCCGCTACCTTTTTGCGGGTACTCCGGCTACAGCGGGGTATGCTGACGGTGCGGGCGCCGGCGACGAGTGCCAATCTGGGGAGTGGCTTCGACGTCTTCGGCGTCGCGCTCTCCCATCCGGCGGACGTGGTCCGCGTCGAGCGCGCCGACCGGACGACGATCGAGGTGACGGGCGCTGGTAGCCAGTTCATCCCTGAAGACCCCGAGAAGAATACGGTCGGTGCAGTAGCCGAAGCACTCGACGCCCCGGCTCACATCAAGATCGACAAGGGGATCCGACCGGCCTCGGGGCTGGGATCCTCTGCGGCAAGCGCCGCCGCAGCGGCCGTCGCGCTCAACGAACTGTACGACCGGGGCAAGACCCGCAAGGAGTTGGTCCCCATCGCCGCCAAGGGCGAGGCCGTCGTCTCGGGGGACGCCCACGACGACAACGTCGCGCCCGCGATCCTGGGCGGGTTCACGATCGCGACGCCCGACGGCGTCACCCAGGTCGACGCCGACGTGCCGCTGGTGGCCTGCCTGCCCGAAATCGTCGTCTCCACCCGGGACGCCCGGAAAGTCGTCCCCGAACGAACCAGCGTCGACCAGCTGATCGAGACGGTCGGCAACGCCGCGACGTTGACGACGGGCATGCATCGGGACGACCCCGAGTTGATCGGGCGGGGGATGGAAGACTCGGTCGTCACGCCGGCCCGCGCGAAGCTCATCGACGGCTACGGCGAAGTCCGGCAGGCCGCCCTGGAAGCCGGCAGCACGGGCGTGACGATCAGCGGTGCCGGCCCGGGCGTGCTCGCGGTCTGTCGCGAGGACGATCAGTCTCGCGTCGCCTCGGCGATGCTCGACGCCTTTGACGAGGCTGGCGTGGACGCGCGGGCCTACCAGACCCGGATCGGTGAGGGCGCGACGATCCACTGATCTCGGGGTCACGTATCCGGCCGAACCAGGGAGATTGATAACGCGCCGCGCCGAACCGCCGACGTCATGGCGATGTCCACCGTCGAGATCGTCGTCCGGCTCGTTGCGGGGATCGGACTGATTCTCGGGAACGCCTTCTTCGTCGCCGTCGAGTTCGCGCTGACCCGGACCCGACAATACAGCAGAGAGGAGTTCGTCGGCGAGGGCTCTCGTGGACTGGCCCGGGCCTGGGAGATGACCGAGGACCTGGAGATCTATCTCACGAGCTGTCAGGTCGGGATCACCGCGACCAGCATCGCCGTCGGGATCGTCGCCGAGCCGGCGCTGGCGTTCCTGCTCGAACCGGTGTTCGCGGACACGGCACTGGCGTCGGCGGGCGCGGGCGCAGTCATCGCCTTCCTCATCATCAACCTCGTCCACCTCACCCACGGCGAGCAGACCCCGACGTATCTGGGCGTCGAGCGCACGCGCATGGTCGCCAGGTACGGCGCCGAGCCGCTGTACTGGTTTCACTTCCTCATCTCGCCGATGATCATCGTCGGGGACAGCGTCGCCAAGTGGACGCTCAAGCTGTTCGGGATCGAGATGACCGGCGCGTGGCTCGAAGCCGAGACCGACTCCATCGAGACGCGAGCACAACTGCGCAACCGGCTGGGATCCGTGCTCGAAAAAGGCGAGCTGACGGACGAGCGCCGCGCGGAGGTCCTGAGCGCCCTCGAAATCGGAGACAGCGACGTCGTCGAGATCATGATCGATCGCGAGGAAATCGTCGCGCTTTCTACGGAAGTGGATCTGGAGACGAACCTCGACCGGATGGACGGGACGCCCCACGTCCGGTTTCCCCTGGTTGGCGAAGACTTCGAGGAGTTTGTCGGCGTCGTCTACGCGCCGACAGTGTTGCACAACATCGACGAACTGCGGGCCGGCAAGACGGCTCTCGGAGAGCTGGCGACACCGCCGATGACAGTCGCCGCCGACACGGCCGTCAGCGACTTCATCGATCAGTGTCAGGCGGAGAACCAGGAACTCGCGCTCGTGCTCGACGGCGGTGAGGTCGTCGGACTCGTCACCGCGACCGACGCGTTCGAGGAAGTGCTTGGCGAACTCGAGGATCCGATGGATCGGGAGCTCTAGACGCCCCGGCCCTGCATCTTCTCTTCCTCGGGCAGGTCAGCGTTGGCGTCGCCTTTCATACCCGAGCCGATATTCGAGGAGATCTCGGCGAGTTTCTCGGGGTCGTCCCAGTTGTTGACGGCCTCGACGATCGCGGTCCCCATCGCCTCGGGGTCCTCGGCACCGAAGATGCCGCTGCCGACGAAGATGCCGTCACAGCCGTGATGCATCATCAGCGCCGCGTCGGCGGGCGTGGCGATCCCGCCGGCGGCGAAGTTGACGACCGGGAGCCGGCCCATCTCGGCGGTCTCGTGGACTAGATCGGCGGGCGCCTCGTGCTCGCGGGCCCACTTCTCGCGTTCCTCGTGGGTCATCCCCTCGAGTTTGCGGATCGCTGACTTGATGTTGCGCTGGTGGTGGACGGCCTGGTTGACGTCGCCGGTGCCGGCCTCGCCCTTCGTGCGGATCATCGCCGCGCCCTCGTCGATGCGACGTAGCGCCTCCCCGAGGTTGCGCGCGCCACAGACGAAGGGTGCAGTGAACTCACGCTTGTCGATGTGATAGCGGTCGTCGGCCGGCGTCAGGACTTCCGACTCGTCGATCATGTCGACGCCAGTGGCTTCGAGGATCTCCGCCTCCTTGGTGTGGCCGATCCGGGACTTGCCCATCACCGGGATCGACACTTCGTCGATGATCTCCTCGACGTCAGCGGGGTCGGCCATCCGGGCGACGCCGCCGCGCTTGCGGATGTCCGCCGGGACGGCCTCCAGGGACATGACCGCGACCGCGCCCACGTCTTCGGCGATTCGAGCCTGTTCTCGGTTGACGACGTCCATGATGACGCCGCCTTTCTGCATCTTCGCGAAGCCGCGCTTGACCAGCTCGGTCCCGCGCTTGAGATCTTCGAGATCTTCTGGCATGCCCGCCCCTATGGAATGGTTGCACTTATCCGTGTTCTTTGCCGGATCCGCTACTCTTCCCAGAGCGCGTAGCAGTCGTCCCGCGGTTGGGACGTGATCTCGTTGCCGTCGGTCGCGACGACCGCTTCGCCCGCGTGTACCTTGCCGACGACTGCTGCCTCGATTCCAGCCGCCGCGAGTGCGTCGAGCGCCCGCTCGCGGTCGTCGGGGTCGACTGTCGCCAGTAACGCACCCGAGCCGAAGATCCGGAGGGGATCGACGCCCATCGCGTCACAGATCGCTCGCGTCTCCGGCCGGATCGGTACTCTCTCTCGATCGAATTCGACGGTCGCACCGGCAGCCTGTGCAATCTCGTAGACGCCCGCGAGGACGCCGCCCTCGGTCGGGTCGTGCAACCCGGTCGCGGTCGGCCACAGCGCTCGTGCCGCGTCGAGGACACTGATCTCATCGAAGAACCCGGCCGCCCGATCGAGCGTCCCGGTGGGGATCGCGTCGAGTTCGTCCCGGAAGTCGGTCGCGAGGATGGCCGTCCCCTCGATCCCGGCCCCGGCAGTCAACAGGAGGTCGTCGCCCGGTTCGGCCCCGCCGGTCGAGATGGGGTTTTCGGTTCGGCCCATCGCCGTCAGCGAGAGCAACGGTCGCGAGAGGTCCGAAAGCACTTCGGCGTGCCCGCCGACGATCGCCACGTCGAGTTCGCGGGCACCCCGATCGAGTTGCGTCGTCAGCGTATCGAGTCGCGCGTTATCGTCGTCGGGGAGGAAGATCGTGCTCGTGAGCCACGCTGGTTCGGCGCCGGTCGCAGCGACGTCATTGGTCGCGACAGGTACACCGAGGGACCCGGCGGCCTCCGCGGCCAGCGAGATGGGGTCAGAACTGACCACCAGCGAGTCCGGCCCGAGATCGATCGCCGCGGCGTCTTCTCCGGCCGACGGGCCGAGCGTGACGCGCTCGTCGGACGCGCCAGTCCGAGAGAAGACGTGTACGTCCAGCACCGCCGGATCGAGTTTCCCGACCATGCGACCGGCTACACTGCCGGCACGTATAGCAGTCGCGGATCGGGTCGCGGGGCGAGAATCGTTGCTTCTCCTCGTCGGGGGCGAGAATCGTTGCTTCTTCTCGCCACCGGAACGCGAGAGAGGGATCGAGAACGTCTAGTCGTCGCCGAGCGCCTCCTCGACCTGTTCGATCAGTTCGACGTTACCGAGGAACGTCGGCGTCCGGGCGTGCAGTTCGTCCGGGTCGACGTCGAGCAGCGATTGACGGCCGTCACTGGAGGCCCCACCGGCCGCCTCGACGAGATACGCAAGCGGTGCAGCCTCGAAGTGGACCCGGAGCTTGCCCTCGGGATAGACCTCCGATTTCGGGTACCCGAACAGCCCACCGTACTCGAGCACCTGCGCGAGGTCGGCGACGGTCGCGCCACCGTACCGGAGTTTGAGATCGCGCTGCAAGTCCTCGGCGAGAGCGTTGAGCCGCTCGGAGCGGTCGATCGGCTTGCCGGCGATGCCGACGACGGCGTAGTCTTCGGGCAACTCGAAGACGCCACGTCGCTCGTTGTGGCCGTCTCTGAGCAGGTACTCCTGGACGACATCGCTATCCGATCGGGCGACGGTCATCGTCGTGTACGGGCCGTGCAGGACCATCATCGCCGCGACGAGATGCCGACCGCTTGCCGGCAGCGGCCGATCATAGACGCCGACGATCGTCCCGACGGAGTTGTTCGACGCGAGGTTGCCCGACCCGTCCAGCGGGTCGATCGCGATCGCGTACCCCTCCCCGCAGTCGACGGTCTCCGATCGCTCCTCGCTGGTGTAACTGCCGACCCCGTCGAGTGGTGCGAGCGCGTCGAAAAACAGGTCGTCCGACCACACGTCGGCGTGGGTCTGAACCTCGTCGCTGGGGTTGGTCTGGCCACGCTTGCCCGCGTGCGTGCCGAGATTGCGCTTCACGTAGTGTGAGGTCTCCTGGACCGCCCGTTCGATCCGGTCGATCGTGTTCATCGTCGTACCCTCGGTGGCGTCTGACTGACGTCCATACTAGTCTGTGACGGTGAAGAAAGTTACATTCTTCTACTATGAAACATTCATTCCTAATATGTGAGAGGTTCGTTGTCACAGGCAGGGCCGCCAGATCCACTATCGTTTAGTCGTCGGTGGTCTGATTGGCGGGTATGTCTGGGGCTGGCGTCGGTCGTCGCATCGAGCAGTTCGTCGCACGGTACACCGAGCGGCCGATACCGGAAGCCGACGGACTCCCGCGGTACGTCGCGCCGCTGCCGAAGTGGCTCGAGGATCTCGGCCTCCGTCTGGCGTGGCCGATCGTCGCGATCAACCTTCTCGGGACGTTTTTTGGCTTCTGGTACTACGCCGGACGGCCGACCGGGCTCGCCGTCGGTGGGCAACTCGACGCCGCGCCGGTCGCCGCCTGGCCACTGGTCCCCGACAGCCCCGCTGCGACGATGTTCATCGGCCTCTCGTTGGCAGCCTGGCGGCTCGGTCTCGACGCGGACTGGCTGCACGCGCTGGCGTTCTTCGGCTGCATCAAGCTCGGACTGTGGACGCCCTACGTCCAGCTCGCGCTGAACGGGCCCGAAGGGATCGCGCTGTGGCTCTATCTTTTCCTGATCGGAAGTCATCTCGCGATGGTGCTGGAAGCGTTTCTCATCCACCGATACGCACGCTTTGCCGTCCCCTCGGTCGCGGTCGCGGTCGCGTGGTACGGGCTCAACGACGTGGTCGATTACTTCTGGCCGGTGCTGGACGGTCCCCATCACACCTGGCTGCGAGCCGAACCGTTCCTGGCACTGGGGGTTCCGGATCACGCCGTCCCTGCACACGACCTCGCGGCGGCGTGCGCGGTCTTGCTGACGATCCTGGCGACCTTCCTGGCGCTCGCGACGCGGATCGAAAAGCTGCGGGCGCGACTCGACGCCCGGGAACCGTCGGAGTAGCATGAGTTGCTGCAGCCGATTCGACCGCTCGCCGAGCGGCGATATCGAACAGGTTCGCGCTTCTGGCCGTTTGCCAGACGTCGAGAACGACCGGCGAACATTTGTGAGTGAATAACAAACAATTATCTAGCGACGACACGGCAGCAGTCAGACCGATCGACAGTCAACCACAGCGGCACGGTCAACCCATGGACATTGGAAACATCGTTTCGGACGACTACGTAGAGTTCACGCCGGACACCCCCGTTTCGAAGCTCGTCGGAACGTTCGACGATCCCACAATCAGAGGAGTCGTGGTACAGGGCGACCAGTTCGAGGGCATCGTCACCAGGAGACAGCTTCTCACGTCACACCATCAGCCAAAGGAGAAGGTCGGGTCGCTGGTCTGGCACGTTCCCAGGCTCAGTCCCGACGAAGACGTCCGGTCGGTCGCCCGGCTCATGATCGACAGCGACACGCGGATGCTTCCCGTCTTCGAGGGAGACGAGCTTTCGGGTGTCGTGACCGTCGACGGGATCCTCGAGGCTGTCAAGCCGTTTCTGGACGCGGCGACGGTCGCCGAGGCGTACACGCCGGATCTCGTCACGCTCGAACCCGATTCGACCCTGGGGAGGGCACTCCATGTCTTCCGGAAGAACCGGATCACGCACCTCCCGGTCGTCGAAGACGACGCGGCGGTCGGCATCCTCAGTCTCTACGACGTGACCGATCTCACCGTCCGCTCGATGCAACGGAGTCAGGGCGGCGAGGCGGGCGGAACCGACTCGTTCGGCGGGAACATCTCTGCCAGCACCGGTCGGACCCACGGCGGGTTCGGTGCCCGAGAAGGGGAACTGGCCAGGGTACTCGACCTCCCGGTCCGGGACGTCATGATGTCGCCGGTACGTACGATTCGCCCGGGCGCGACGCTCGAGGCGGCCGTCGAGGAGATGTTCGCCATCGGCGGGTCGTCGCTGGTCGTGACCGAGGATGGCCAGCCCGACGGGATCATAACGAAGACCGACGCGCTCGATTCGCTCACCTGGGAAGCGGAGGGAAATCGCGCCGTCCAGATCTACGGTGCCGACCTGCTCGACGACATGCAATACGAAGGCGTCGTGGCGCTGGTCGAGGGTCTCGAACGCCGGGACGACGAGATGTCGCTGCTGGACGCGAAGATCCACCTCCACGAACACGACGAGAAGCTCCGCGGGACGCCGCTCCTGCTCGCTCGCATCCGGCTCCACACTGACCGTGGGCTGTACATCGCGTCCGGGGAGGGCTACGGGGCGAGTCACGCGCTGCACGAGGCACGAGACGTGCTCGCTCGCCAGATCCGCGACCGCAAGACGTACGGCAAGAGCAAGAAGCCACCGAGCGAGGAGTTCTGGGAGAAGCGGTTCGGCTGGCTACTGGAAGAGTGACGGCCAGATCGGGGACGGCTCGCTCCGGGATCAGCTCCGGAGCGAGCCGCCGTCGATCGGGACGCTCGTCCCCGTGACGTAGCTCGCCCGTTCACTCGCGAGGAACGCGACGACGTCGCCGAGTTCCGAGGGATCGCCGATCCGCCCGAGCGGGACGTCCGCGCCCCAGTCGGCCAGCCCGGCCTCGTAGTCGTCGTACTCGCCGCGTTCGACGGCGTCTTCGACTAGTTCCTGGATCCGGCTGGTTTCGTGTGCGCCGGGCAACACGGCGTTGACGCGGACCTCGGGCGCGAGCTCCCGGGACTGGGTCTTGACGAGGCCGATCACCGCCCGCCGGACGGAGTTCGATAAGACGAGGTCGTCGATGACTTCCCGGACCGAACGTGAGGTGATCGCGACGATCGAGCCGCCGCCATCACGGAGGTGGGGTAGTGCCGTACGGGTCGTCCAGACGTAGCTCATCACCAGCAGATCGTAGGCCCGATACCAGTCGCGCTCGGTCATCTCCGTGAACGGGCCACTGGGCGGGCCGCCAGCGCTCGTGACGACGTGATCGAGTCGGCCGAACTCCTCGACGGTCGCCTCGACGAACGCTTCGACCGCGTCGGGATCGGTGATGTCCGTCTGGACGGCCAGGACGTCGCCGTCGCCGACCGATTGCAGGTGCTCGCGGGCCTGCTCGACGTGTGCTTCGGTCGTGCCACAGACCGCGACGTCACAGCCCTCGCGGGCCAGCGCCTCGGCGCTCGCGAGCCCGAGCCCGCTCGTCGCTGCCGTACAGAGTGCTGCGTTACCTTCGAGTGCCAGATCCATACCGGTTGTTCGGCCACCTGGATAATAGTACCTGTGTGAACCTCGGGGCAATACTGTTCATCGAGCGCGACAGTCGGGCACCGACCGCTCGTCCCGGTCATTCCAGACGCGTCAGACGGACCCAGTATTCCTCGAACGGGTTCGAGTACGTGAGATCGAGCGATCGAAACACTCCCGCCGGGATCGCGATATCGGCGAGAAACAGTTCACCCGGGTGCGCGGCGAGTCCCGTCTTCGGGAGCGCGAGCGTCACGACGCGATCCGGTCGGACGGCGGAACCGGGCCGTTCGCCAGTCGTCGCGTCCAGCCCCGACGGGACGTCCAGAGAGACGACTGTCGCGTCCAGATCGGCTACAGCGTCGACCAGCGTGGCGGCACTGCCCCGCAGTGGTCCCGCCAGTCCGTACCCGACGAGGGCGTCGACGACGATGTCCGCCTCGCGGTCGAGAAGTGCTCCGACGCCGTTCTCGACCGGAACGCCCATCGCGTCGAGTGTCTCGTACTGGGTGCGAGCCGCCCCTTCCAGTTGTGCCGGCGGTCGGTCCAGTACGACTGATACCGGCTTCCCTCGGTTCGCGAGGTGACGGGCGCTACACAGCCCTCCGCCACCGTTGCCGCCGCTCCCGGCGAGAACGACAATCGGCCCGGCCGCCACCTGTCGGACGTGCCACGCGAGATTCCGGCCTGCGTTTTCCATCATCTGCAGGAGCGTGACTCCGAACTCCTCGACAGCGACCCGATCGATCTCTCGCATCTCTGCAGCCGTCACGGCCGTGACCAACTGACCGTCCGCCGTCTGAAACTCGCGCTCGTCCATCGTTATCACACCAGTATCGATCCGACGATTATCGGTGTTGCGCTGGTTCGACGACTGCGCTCGTCTCGGTCTACGGGAAGCTCCCGGGCTTGACCCCGGGGCAGTTCACAGGTCGCCACACGGCCGTCTCATTCCCGTCCTACGAGCGGGGCATCGTGGGGCACCACACGCTCCACCGACAGAGAAGAGTCCGCACGCTGCGAGAGAGGCCTCTCGAAACCGGGTATCGGCTCGGAGAGTGGGTCACGCCCTCGGAAGCGTGACCGTCACGACGCTTCCACGGGGTTCGTTCTCGTCGAATTCCAGCACGCCGTCCGACTGGTCGACGATCAGATTGACGAGCCAGAGACCGAGGCCGCTGCCGTGATACAGTGGTTCCTCCGCGTTTTCGGTCAACACTTCGCGTTCCATCTCGGGAATCCCTGGCCCGTTGTCCGCAAGACTGATGCCGACAGTGCTGCCGTTTCGCTCGATGTGCACTGACACAGCCGATCGTTCGGCGTCCGAATAGACGATCGCGTTCTCGATCAGTTCCTCGATCGCCTGATCGATGGCCGGAACGGCCCGTACGGGGCATTCCGCCGGGAGGTCGGTGTCGATATCGGCAGCGGGATACCGTTCAGTCGCTCCAGCGACGAGCGCCTCGACCACTGGAACGAGGTCGATCGTTTCGGTCTCGGGCGTCTCGGAGAGGAACTTCGTTATCTTTCGTTGTTCGTTGACGATATCTCTAATTCTCCCGTTCGTGTCGAGAATTCGCTCGGCATACTCCGTGACGTCCCCTGATCCGGATTCTCGGATCATGTTGGCGAACGCCTGAACGACGTGCAGATCGTTGCGCAGGTTATGCCGGAGGATGCGGTCGATGACAGTGATCTGACGGAGTCGCTGCTGTCGGTCCGAGATGTCCCGTATGAGACCGATAGCGCCGACGATTTCATCGTCAGCGTTCCGGAGATAGAAGACGTTCGTTTCTCCGGGGAACGTCTGACCGGTTTTTTTCTCGTAGGTGGTGACCTGCGTGAATCGCGGCTCGTCGAGATGTGTCTCGATGGTGTCTCCCATACGCTCGAACTCTGTTTCGTTCTCGTAGACGTATTTCGTCGATTTCCCCTCGATGTCTTCCAGTTCGTAGCCGAACAGTTCGGTGAACGCGGGGTTGCAGTCGACGATTCGCCGTTCAGAATCCGCAACGAGAACGGCGTCGCGAATGTTATCGAACAGTGACTCGTATCGCTGTTTCTGATCCTGGAGTTCGCGTTCGCGCTGGCGTCGTTCGCGGTCGATCTCCTGGTTCCGGATGAAAAGTCCGAGATCGTCCGCGATCTCCTCCAGCAGATCTATCTCCGGGTCGTTCGGCTCCGCCCCCGGCGGAAAGTGAACCGTGAGCACACCGTAATCGTTCTCGTCGTGAGTTATCGCGATCGCGACACCTGGATGAGATGGACGGTCCGTCGCGTGCTGATCGAACTCGGCTGCAGTCACGTCCTCGATTTCGAGCGTGCCCTGCTCGAACACCCGCTCGACGTATTCCGCTGTGTGGAATCCGCCGCAGGCAGGATCGCGGTCGAAGTTGCTCGCACAGAAGAAACCGGAATATGCACCCTCGACAAGCGTGATCGACGCACATTCGAAGAGTTCAGAGTTGGCGATGATGGTGCCCGCTTCGTCGAGCAGTTCGTCAGTCTCGGTCGCTCTGACGAGCGACTGGTTGATGTCGGAGAGAACCTTGTGATAAGAGGACAGACGACGGATCGTTTCGAGTTGTCGCTGCTGTTCTGTAATGTCTCGCATCGCGGCACCGACGGCGACGACCTCCCCGTTCGCATCGCGAATCGGGAAGTATCGAATGTCCAGCGTGCGCTCGCCCAGTTCCGGATGTGACCGCGTCATTTCGTACTCCACGGTCTCACCGTCAGACGCCGATTCGAGGTGTCGTTTGGCCGTTTCGAACTCGTCGGTGCTCAGCACGTCTGCGACCGGCTTGCCCCGTAGCACCTCCGTATCGATGTCGTGGTACGCGCGATACATCTCGTTCGCGAAAATATAGTTGAAATCAGTGTCGACGGCAGTCAACAGATCCATCGAACTCTCGACAGCCTGTCGATAGTGCCTGAGACGATCTTCGCGCTCCTTGCGGTCAGTGACATCCCTGGCGAGCATCACCACCTCTTCTCGGTCGCCGCCGGGAATCGGTGCGATCCGTCCTTCGAACCACGTTTGGCCGTCAGGGAGATCGAGGACATACTCGACCGTTTTGACCGTTTCAGTGTCGAGAGACTCCTCGATGGCGTCCCGAAGTAGCTGTGCGACGTCCGGTTCCAGAACCTCAGCAACTGTCGAGCCGATCAGTGCTGTTGCGTCGTCGACGAGGAGATCTTCACTCCCGGTGAGCACGTCTCGATACCGTCCATCCCTGTCGTAGACGATCGCCACGTCTGGGATCGCGTTCGTGATCGCCCGGATGCGGTTTCGCTCGGCAGCGAGCTGCTGTTGCTGTTCCTTCCGTTTCGTTATATCGGTCTGGATCGCGACGAACGCATCGACCTCGCTGTCATCGTCGACTATCGGGGCGATGGTTTGTTCGGCGTGATACAGCTCACCGTTCTTTCGACGGTTGATGACTTCCTCGTGCCACACCGCTCCGGAACGGATGGTCTCCCACAGGTCCTCGAAATACCCGTCGGGCATTTCGCCGGAGTGCAGGATCCGCGGATTCGAACCGACCGCCGCTTCCCGCTGATAGCCGGTTATCGTTTCGAAGGCAGGGTTGACGTATTCGATCGTGCCGTCAGTGTCCGCGATATACACAGCATATCCGGCAGCTTCGACCGCTTTACGGAAGTAACGGAGTCGTTTCCGCCGCTCTCTGGCGTCGCTGACGTCGCGGCAAATCAGGAATACCGCCGTGTCGTCGTCCCACTCGATTGCGGCAGCCGTGAGTTCGAGCAGGTCCGGGGCGTGGTCCAGGCCGGCACACCCCTGGTCGAGTCGGTCGACGTTTCGGTCACCCCGCTGAATCGCGTCGAGGACGTCGCTCGTGATCTCTTCTGTCCCAGAAGAGAACAGGTCAACTGGCGACGTACCGAGAACTGCGGTCCGATCCTCCGCCCCGAAAATATCAAGCGCCCGTTCATTGGCGTAGACGATTTCAGTGTCCTGAACGACCAGTATCGGATCGAGAACCGCTTCGAGGATTGCCTTTCGCTCGACGTCCGGTTTCGCCACCGGGGTACGTGTCCGCTGGTATTCGACCGCTTGCCGAATGAGTGTTGCGAGTTGTGCTCCGTTCGATTCAATATCTGAATGAGTGAAGTAATCGGTCACCCGGGCATGAATCGCCCGGCTCGTGATCTCTTCGTCTCCCGATTCGGAGATGAGAATGAACGGCACGTTCGGATCCTGGGCTCGCACTGTCTCCAGCAGCGCGATGCCGTCTACTGACGGGAGCTCATACCGGCTCACAATGCACGCGATGTCGTTTCGCGAGTGAAGTACCTCGACTGCTGCATCCGCCGTTGGGACGGTGATAATGTCGAAACAGGACAGAGAGGAAATCTCACGGTCGAACGTCGAAGCTCGGTCCGGGTCGGCTTCGACGTATAGCACAGTAGAGCGCTCGGACCGGGGAGTGTCGTCCATTTCAATCAGTATAGTGACCGTATCCGGGTCTCAAGCCATTCGGCATATATGAAGAGAGGACTCGCAGCTGTCTGTCTGAAACCGCGAACGTAGCCAGCAATACCGTTGGGGCTCAAATCCTGTCCCCGACATCGTGAGTCATGGTCCAGGTTCAACGTGAGGATATAAAATGGTGACTGTAGCTAGTGCCAGCAATCCGCTTGTGAAGATATTCGCTACCTCGGGGTGGCGAATTATTTCGAAATGGTATAGCCGGCAGTATGAGGCCAGAGAGGGTGCGGAGCACCCGACACAGGTCTTTGAGACGACATGCATCAGAGCCACGTATTTGCGTGGTTGATCTACAGGAGTTAAAGTAATCAATCATTATATTCAATATAATACCATGAGCATTATCGTCAATGTAGAGATTCCAACAAGTGACTTCGAGTTAGATCGGATTTTGTCGGTTCTCGAACATTCCAGGGTCGAACTTGAAGCCGTCGTGCCCCTCGAAGGGAAGGCTGTTCCCCTGTTCTGGTTGTACGAAGCTGGTTCTGACGATCTGATTGAGGATGTTCGCTCCCACGAGAACGTTTTTGAGATAGAGGAATACGCGGCCACGACCAACCGGAACCTCTACGCGTTCGTCTGGAACTCGGAGGCAGACGACCTGTTGAACGCGATTTTGGAACATGGCGGGCACCTACTGGAGGGCGAGGGCAGCGGACGGCAGTGGACGTTCCAGATCCGTTTTCCGAACCGCCAGGCGCTGTCGGCGTTTGCCGACACCTGTCGCGAGCGTGAGGTCGACTTGCGGGTCGGGCGGATCTACAGCCCGTCTCACGCCGAGGAGAACCAGCGGTTCGGACTCAGCGACGTCCAGCGCGAAACCCTGGTGCTGGCGGTTGAAGAGGGATATTTCGAGATCCCACGCCAGATCAGTACCCGCGAACTCGGGGACAAACTCGGCGTGTCCGATCAGGCCGTGACTGCACGCCTGCGGCGCGCGACTCGAACCCTCACCGAGAATACGCTCCTCGCTCACTCTGATGATGGGGACGTACACATGCATTGACACCCTCCACACGGGTAACACGACCGGGCAAGGAACTACCAGTAGGACTCGGCGAATGTGAGAGCAGAGTTATATTTGTTCAGTATCTCCGCACACTGTTCATACTGCCGGCTGTAAGTTCGTGAAGATGTTCGACACCCCAGTGTGTCGAATTCTTTCGAAAAGTTACAGCCGGCAGTATCAGCTTTCGTTCAGTACACGAACCTCGATGATTGCTTCCACTTCTCTACGGACGGCATCGATGTCGACGTCATCGGCGGTTGCCCGGCGGAACAGCCCACCCAGCAGAACCGTCAACAGGAACTCCGCAGTCCGCTCAGGGTCAACGTCGCGGAACGTCCCTTCTCGGATACCTCGTTCGAGGACGTTCGTGAGTCGGTCGCGCATCAAGCCATCCATTTCGGTGAAGCGATCACGGTACTCCTCGCTGTACGTCCCCTGCGAGCGCAGTTCGACGTACGGTCGGCCGGGTTGAATCTCCATCCTCTCTACAGGAGGGATTGATTCGTCGGTCACTCCGTAGAGTCCGAAGTCGATGTACGCCCACAATACGTCGAGCGGAGCAGCGTCGTCTTCGAGCCCTTCTAAGGGACCGCCGAACTGGCCAAGCATCTCATCCAAGAACGCGAGCAACAGGTCGTCTTTGTCCTCGAAGAAGTGATAGACCGAGGACTTACTGAGGTCAGCTCTTGAAGCGATCCGCTGGATTGACAGTCCAGCGAATCCGTTCTCCTGGATCGTTTCGAACGTCGCTTGCATGATCCGTCCGCGCGTATCTGTCGGCTCACCCACGAACGGAGACGCTTCCTCTGGATTTTCGCCCATACCGAACGGATGTTCGGCAAGTAAGAAATAGCTCCGGGTCGCGCTGTCGTCCGGCCTGTCGATCATCGTCTTCGCCGCTGGTCTCGTGGCCGTCCGACTGGGTGGCCGCGGTACTGTGGGAGGGCGTGTCCGATCGATACCGCGTTTCGTGCAATCGACGGTGTTCACGACTGACCCGACGACGAGTGACCTCTGGCAGCTGATCGGTTCGGCGGAAGCTTTACAACGATAGCCGAACGAACGTTCGGTAGACAATGGTCGAACGATCGTTCGGTAATGGATCAAGACGGATCGGAGGCAGGATGCGATGACGGGAGATATCGCCGAAATGATCGCGGACAACGCACGGATCGTTATCGCAGTGATGCTCGTGGCGTCGGTCATCGTCGGGGGCGGCGTAACGATGCTCGATCGCTCGACGTCGCTCGATCAGTTCCAGACCGACGCCGACGAGGCCGACGCGCTTGATTACGCAGACGCCAATTTCTCATCGGGACCCGAGAACGCGACCCGGGCACAGGTCATTGTCCAGGACGAGGATGTCCTCGACCGTGAGACGCTCGTGGCGATGCTCGAATACGAGCTGTCCATACGCACCAACGAAACGATCAACGAGACGCTCGCAGACGAGAATCCGACTGCGAGCGTGGCACAAGTGCTCGCAACTGCGTCGATCCGAGAGAGCCGCGTCGAAGACCTGCGGGACCGCCAGCGCGAACTCAATGAGACGAAAACGGCCCTCCACGGAACGCTCGAATCGCTCGTCTCGAATCCGAACCGGAGCGTGCGTCCGGCGTTCGAGAGCGTCGACGCTAACAGCTCGGTGCATCTCACCGAGGAAGACTACGAGCGCTTCAACGACACCGTCAGAGAGCGTCGCGCCGCAAACGCGAACGCGAGTATCGATGGCGTGAACGGGACGGCCACGTCCGACAGCACGAACGAGACAGTGTCTACTGGCCAGAACGAGACAGACAGCGTGAAAAATCGGAGTCAGGACGAGAGCATCCTCGCCGACGAATACGCGAACCTGTCGGACGAACGGGCAGCGATCGAAAATCTGGAGCCGACACTCGACGAGCAGATCGAAGAGCTCCAGTCGTTGAACGACTCGCAGATCGACGATCTCGCCGCGGAGGCGCTGGCCGAGAACGCGAGCCAGTCCACCCGGGCGCTAGCGTTCATGCCGGAGTACTACGAGCCGGGAACCTCGAACGTGAACGCCACGCTGCTGGTCGTCACACAGGAGAGCCCTGGCGGATCGTTCGCCCCGGGCGACGCTCCCGAGGCAATCGAGGACGCACAGACCGCGATCGCCGATCTCGCTCCCGGGGGCGACTCGATGTCCGTACTCGTCTACGGTGACGGGATCGTCTCGACAGAGATCCGCGACTCCATGATCGACAGCATTCTGCTGGTCGGTCCGCTCGCCGCGGCGTTCGTCCTGTTCGTCCTCGTCGTCGTCTACCGAGACCCCCTGGATATCCTGCTGGGTCTGGGCGGGATCGGACTCGTCCTCGTCTGGACGTTCGGTGCGATGGGATGGTTCGACATCGCGTTCAGTCAACCGTTCATTGTCGTCCTCGTGTTGCTGATCGGGCTCTCGATCGACTACGGCCTCCACGTCGTGATGCGCTACCGCGAAGAGCGCGAGGACGAAGACACGCCCCCCTCGGAAGCGATGGCTGTCGGCCTCGGGAGCGTCGGCGTCGCGCTCGTCTACGTCACCACGACGACAGTTATCGGCTTTCTCTCGAATCTCACGAGCCCTCTGTCGATCTTCCGGGAGATCGGCCTCGTCAGCGCGATCGGGATCGTCGCTGCACTGCTGGTCTTCGGCGTCCTCGTTCCGGCGCTGAAAGTCGAATTCGACGACGTACTGGAATCGCGCGGGTTTGATCGAGTGAAGCCGGCGGTCGGCGCCGGGCAAGGACCGATAAACAGGATCCTGGACACTGGTTCGGCACTGGCAACGACGGCACCCTACGTCGTCATCGTCGTCGCCGTGGTGACCAGTGGCGTCGGTGTGTACGGTGCGACCGAGATCGACGCGAGTTTCGAACAGTCGGACTTCCTCGCGGAAGACCCGGCCGACTGGCTGAAAGACCTTCCTGAACCCATCGCGCCAGGCACGTACACGTCTGAAACGGCGATCGAAACGCTCGACGAAAATTTCGTCAGGCGAGATACGACGGCGACGATCCTCGTCCGTGGCGACGTGGCCGCTCCCGGAACGCTGGATCGAATGGACGAGGCGCGAACAAACGCCAGTGACCTGTCTGTTACCGAGACCTACGCTGACGGTTCGGCCGCGGTCTCTGACCCGATCACCGTGATGGATGACGTTGCAGCGCGAAACGAATCCTTCAACGAGACGCTCGTAGCGTCAGATACCGATGCTGATGGCGTCCCCGACAGGAACGTAACTGCCGTCTTCGACGAACTCTACCGGATCGCCCCCGACGATGCGAGCAACGTCATCCATCGTGAAGACGGGACGTATCAAGCGCTTCGGATGGTCGTGACGGTCGATGGTGATGCGGAAGGCGAGACGGTGACCGACCAGATGGACTGGATCGCCGAGGATATCGAGGGCGATGGCGTCACCGCGATCGCAACGGGAGACGTGATCGTCAACCAGATCACCGCCGACCAACTCGCCGAGACGGCTATCCTGAGTCTCGTCGTCGCGCTTCTGTCAGTGCTGGTGTTCCTCTCGATAGCCTACCGGGTAACCGAAGGGAGTGCCTCGCTCGGCTTCGTCACCATCGTGCCGGTCGCTATGACGCTTACGTGGGTCCTCGGGACGATGGCACTCCTCGAGATCCCGTTCAACATCGTCACGGGAATGATTACCGGGCTGACAATCGGGCTCGGTGTTGACTACAGCCTGCACATCAGCGAGCGGTTCAACCAGGAACTGGACCACACGGAGACTGCCGCAGCAGCCCTCCACGAAACGGTGATCGGTACTGGCGGGGCCTTGCTATCGAGTGCGGCAACGACTGCCGCAGGCTTTGCCGTCTTGCTCGTCGCGATTTTGCCGTTCCTCCAGTCGTTCGGTCTCATCACCGCACTCACTATCGTCTACGCGTTCCTGGCAGCCGTCTTCGTCCTCCCGAGTATCCTGATCGTCTGGGCCCGATTCACTGGACACGAGGACCAGACAACCACGGGGGCGAGTGAGACGCCGACAGAGCCTGTCGTAACGCGAACAGCCGAAGAGCCATCACCGATGGCAGCAGGCAATTCACCGTCCCTGACAGACCGTGTCGTGAGGCGAACCATCAGGCGACGATATCCCCTTCCCGAGCAGCCGATCCCAGTCACTGTCTCGATCCGCGGTATCGAGGGCCGTATGTCGGTCCGCGAAGATATTCCGGGGGCGATCACAGATGTTGATATCGATCCCGAGCCGGTTGCGGTGAATCGAAATGGCGAAGAGATCACAGTTCTCTGGGAGCTCGATACACCGGAGACCGAAGCCACCTTCTCCTACTCGGTCGAACTTCCTGAAGGGGTCAACGACGGTGACGAGCTGGCGTTCGATGGGACGCTACGAACAGGGTCCGATCACTACCCGATTGAGGGTGATGAAGCTGCGACAGTCGTCAGTGACGTCTGTCAGCGGGCCCTCGAACGCGAGGAAGTCACATTAGCAGATCTGCAAGTTGCGGTCGAACGGAATGACGTGTCTGACGAAGAATTTCACCGACTGCGGCGTGCATGGCTCAGCGACGAGTGATTTATATTAATAGCCTGCCCGAAAGTTACGTCCGAAACACTACCGACCGAGTACCGGAACGGTATCGGTTCGCCTGCTGGAGGTCACTCGATGGGTGATCGCTGGGGCGGAAGAGCGAGTATGCCCACAATCCACGTCAATCAGCGTTCGGAACCGCCCGGTGAATCGAATCGGTCAGGGCCGACTCCAGTCCCGCTTCCCTGAAACTCGGCGCGGCGTTACAGTCAATGGCGTAGCGGGTGTCATCCGCCTCGATGATATCGACGCCAAGCACCTCGGTGTCCATCAGCGTCAGCAGCCGTCCCATCCGATCGACGTACCGCTCAGGTGTCGGTTCGTGTCCCAGAATCTGTCGCTCCCCGAACAGTTTCGACGAACAAATGACAGTCGCGGTGTGTAGCTGCTGACCGTCGTCGACGATGTAGCACTTGCGATCGCGTCCGTCGGTATCCAGCAGCGGCTGGTAGAATCCACCAGTCCCGCCGATCTCCGGGTCCCCATCCCAGCAAAACAGTGGCTTGCTGACGTACGGACTATCGGGCGGCTCGAAAGTCACGGGAGGGGCGCGAAAACCGACCGCCGACAGCGCCTTCAGCATCACCAGCCGCGAAGCGAGGATCGTCGTTGGCAACCGGCCGTTCCAGGTGGCGATCCCGGCCCGTTCAGCCAGACGTAATGCCTGGATCGACGCGGGGCGGACCTTTTTACAGACCAGGAGTGACAGCTCCGCAATCGCCGACGGAGGCAGTTCCCGACCCGGTTCGAAGTACGTCACTTCGTGACCCCGGTCGACGAGGCGGCGCCCGACTGTCTCGAACACGTGATGGTCCGGTCGACAGATGATCCCAATCCGCGATTCGTCGCCGGTGGCCATACTCGGTTGTCGTGGGGGGTCAGAATAAATTCCATTCTTCTGAATCGGTGATATCTGTGGTAATCCCGACAATTCCCGCAAATTACCCTGTGCTCGTCCATCGACTCTGGCCGTTTTCAATCACTGTTTGTGGCTGGTGACTCGGTCAGACCATCAGTCACGGAAACTTCTCCTGAGAGCAACTGCGCGGATGGAGGAGCAAGCGTGATATCATCCTCCTCGAAGTGTCGTTTCACTACTCGGCGAAAGTCAGAGCGAATTGTCAGAATGTCCCGGTCTGCAGGGTCACCGACCCAAAACTCTGCTTCGATCGTGATTGCATTCTCCCCGAGTTCGAGGAGACGTGTGTTCGGCACTGGATCATCGAGAACTGACTCGTAGTTAGCGGCGATCTGTTGTAGTTCCATCAGAGCGCGCTCGGTGTCCTCGTAATAGGCGACATACATCTGTTCTGTAATTCGATACCTGTCCCGACCGTAGGGCCGGACGATCTCGTTGTTCGTGAGTACAGTGTTCGGCACTGAAATTGTTTCATCGCTCGGTGTCCGGACCCGAGTGACGCGAAAATCGATGTCTTCGACGGTACCCCTCCCGCCCGACCACTCTATCCAGTCACCGACGTTGAAGTCCGGATCGGCGATAAGGAACATCCCACTGATAAGTGACCCGAACACTTGCTGGCCGGCGATACCGAGGGCGAACGTGATGGCTGCGATGATGACTGCCGACTCGGTAAGTACCCGTCCGTAACCAGCGGCAATGACGCCCGTAAGAGTCGCAAACGCGATCAGAACGACCCGAAGATACGTCTTTGTTGCCGTCTCGATCGTGGGGTTGTTGCGATTCCGCTCTCTGACGGCCCGAACCGCAAGCGGAATGAGAAACACCTGGCTTATCACTCAGCTTTGCACGTTGAAGTAGGAGCGTGACGTAGGCGGTAGCAAGGACAGATGATGCCGATTACGGACTTTCTGTCGTGCACGCGCGTGTTCGACA
>NZ_JAOPKC010000028.1:0-31989 GCF_025517535.1 Halapricum hydrolyticum | reverse complement strand
GTTCGGGACAATAATGATCGTGGCGTCGATGACCTGATGGAAGAAATCGATCACCTGTTCGTTCATTCAACAGCTGACGCTAACGTGCAAAGCTGAGTGACAATTATACGCCGTACGTCCGAGAAAATCTTCATCTACGCCAGGTGCTCGGGTACGACATTGATGCACGCGATTCGAACCGCCCAGTGGAGGGCAAGCTCCTCAGCGTGTGTAGCGCGATCGAACTGCTTGCCCTCTGGCACGCCCGGGAAGATCACGTTTCAGAGGCACCCGCCGAGAAAATCCAGCATCGAAGTCTGTCGGAGGCTGCGTCCGACGGGATCTGTGACGAGCTGTCGGTCCGAAGCTCGGGTGAGCCGTGGGCGACGCTACACAGGTTCGGTCGAGCCGACCTGTCTGCCGAACCGGGGAAAGAGGGGAACGTGGACCCACCATCTTTTGGCCGCTGTGGACGTAGTACCGTGTTATGGGGACACACGATCTCGACGCGGCCGTCGAGCGGGTCGCGGAGGACATCGCTGCGATGGAGACCCGCGGGGCCGCGGCGATCGCCGACGCGGCCGCCGACGCGCTCCAACAGCAGGCCACGCAGAGCGACGCGGACACGCCCGAGGCGTTCCGTGCGGAGCTGCGGGCGGCGGCTCGGCAGTTGCTGGAGACGCGGCCGACGGCCGTCTCGTTGCCGAACGCGCTCCGGTACGTGCTCCAGCGGATGGACGGGGACAGCGTCGAGACACTCCGGCGGAATACCGTCGCGGGAGCCGACGAGTTCCGGGCGCGTCTCGACCGCGCGCAGACGGACCTCGGCCGCGTCGGGGCCAACCGCCTGCGCGACGGCGACCGGATCATGACCCATTGCCACTCGACGGACGTGCTGGCCTGCGTCGAGACCGCACGCGAGCAGGGCAAAGAGCTGTCGGCGATCGTCAAGGAGACGCGCCCCCGGAATCAGGGTCGCCTGACCGCCGAACGGCTGGTCGAACTGGGTGTCGACGTGACTCTCATCGTCGATTCGGCGGCCCGCCGGTATCTCAACGACGCCGACCACGTCCTCGTCGGAGCCGACGCCATCGCTGCCGACGGGAGCGTCGTCAACAAGATCGGCACCTCCGGGCTGGCAGTCAACGCCCGCGACCGCGGAACGCCGATCGTCGTGGCGGCACAGACGATCAAGCTCGATCCGGACACGATGACCGGCAACCTCGTCGAGATCGAGACCCGGGACGAATCGGAAGTGATCGACCCGGAGGCCCGGGACGCGATCGGTGACATCGACGTCGAAAACCCGGCGTTCGACGTGACGCCGCCCAGATACGTGGACGCGATCGTCACCGAACGAGGGCAGTTCCCGCCCGAGAGCATCGTGACGCTGATGCGCGAACTGTTCGGTGAGGGGATCACTGATCCGTGGGTCGAACCGGACGCCCGGCGCGAGACCGTGGTCGAGTCGGGGGAAGACAGACCGTGACCCGGATCCTCTGTGCCGGGCACGCCAACTGGGACGTGACGCTGCGGGTCGACCGCCTTCCCCAGCCGGACGACGAAGCGAGGATCGTCAGCCAGCACCAGTCAGGCGGCGGCAGTGCAGCGAACGCGGCGGCCGTACTCGCGCAATTGCACGCGGACGCGACACTACTCGGGAGCGTCGGCCCGGACGAACACGGACGGGACATCCGAGCAGAACTGACGGCCCTGGGCGTCGAAACGAGATTCCTCGAAACTGTCGGGACAGAGACGACGGTCAAGTATCTGGTCGTCGACAGGACCGGCGAGGTATTCATGCTCGGCAACGAGGGGGCCAACGAGGCGTTCGTCGTCGATACGGCCGTATCCGAGGAGTTCGAACAGATCGATCACCTCCACCTGACGAGCCAGCGGCCCGAGACAGCACTCGAACTCGCACAGCAAGCCGCCGAGCGTGACGTGTCCGTGAGCTTCGATCCCGGCCGTCGGGTCGCCGACCGCGAGTACGAACCGGTACTCGAGCGAGCCGACCTGTTGTTCGTCACCGAGCGGGAGTTCGAATCGATCGAGACGGATCGACCCGGACAGACCATGGTCGTCAAGCGCGGCGCGAAGGGCGCACAGCTCCGGGAGGGCGACCGGACGGTGTCACATCCTGGTTTCGAAGTCGACGTCGTCGACACGGCCGGGGCGGGCGACGCCTTCGCTGGCGGGTTTCTGGCGGCTCGCGGGACCCGCCCGGCAGAGGAGGCGCTCGCAGTCGCCAACGCCTGTGGGGCGCTGGCCGTTCAGTCGCTGGGCGCTCGCACGCACCTCTCGTGGGACGGGATCGACGCCCTGCTCGCCGACATGGACCGCTAGGAATCGATCGTCCAGAGGGAATACATTGATTGTGCCGGCCCGAGCAGTCCTCAGCAGATGGTCCCGCGGATCGTGCTGGCCGGGGCAGCATCCGGGGTCGTAGCGCTCGGACTGGCGTTCGCCACGTTCCTGCTGCCGCTGCCGCTGGCGGTGAAGGTGCTGCTCTACCTGGTGTTCGGTGGGCTCTTCCTCGCGAGTGCGGCGATCTTCGGACGGTTGCTGGTCATCAAGTGACGAGTGTACGAGCGTCCCGCAGTCGGACGTCCGGGCCCCGATCACTCGACGACAGCGACGTCACCGATCTCGAAGCGCGCGCCACCGCTCTCGCTATCGGTAACGTCGACGGTCCAGCCGTGTGCCCGGGCGATCTCCTCGACGATCGCGAGTCCGAACCCGGTGCCGTCTTCGGCGGTCGAATACCCGCTCTCGAAGACGTCAGTGCGCTCGTCCGGCTCGATTCCAGCCCCGTCGTCGGCGACGTAGAACCCGTCTCGCCCGAGCGGTCCGACCCGGACGGTGACGTCGGTTCCACCGTGTTCCACGGCGTTTCGGAACAGGTTCTCGAACAGTTGCTGGAGACGCCCTTCGTCGGCCCGGACCGTCGTATCGGTCTCGACCTCGAGCGTCGCGTCGGCCGTCTCGACGTGGTGCCAGCCGTCTTTAGCCGGCGCCGGCAGCTCGACGACTTCCATCTCGGACATCCGCGCGCCTTCCTGTGCGAGCGTCAGCAGGTCGTCGATCAGCACCTGGCTCCGGTCGAGCGCATCGTCGATCCTGTCGAGGTGTTCGCTGTCGCAGTCCTCCCTGGCCAGCTCGACCTGGCCGGAGGCTACCTGGAGCGGGCTCCGCAGGTCGTGGGAGACGACGCTGGCGAACTCCTCGAGGCGTCTGTTCTGCCGCCGGAGTTCTTTCTGTCGCTGCTTGCGCTCGGTGACGTCCTGATGGATCCCGACCATCCGAACCGGATCACCGGCCTCGTCCCACTCGAACACCTTGCCGATGTCCCGGATCCAGATCCAGTCCCCCGACTTCGTCCGCATCCGGTGGTCGCACTCGTAGTAGTCTGTCTCGCCTTCGAAGTGCGCTTCCAGCGCGTCCCACGCGTCCGGAAGGTCGTCGGGATGAACTCGCTTCTCCCACGCGTCCGCGTGGGGCTCGATTTCAGCAAGCGAGTGACCCAACATCTCCGCCCAGCGTTCGCTGAAGGTGACTTCGTCGGTCTCGACGTTCCAGTCCCAGATCCCGAACTGGCCGGCTTCCAGCGCCAGTTCGAACCGCTCGTTGAGCGTCTGTAGCTGTCGTTCCCGCTCCTTGCGTTCGGTGATGTCGCGGGCGACGCTCAGAATCGCCGGCATGCCGAAGTACTCGATCCGACTCGACGATATTTCGACGGGAATGCCCTCACCTGTCTTCGTGTCGAGAGTCGTCTCGAACGTCACATGGCCCTCCTCACGGATCGTCTCCAGCCGATCGCGCATCCCCGCGTCCGGGGCCCCGACAGCATCGAACTTCAGTAGAGACGTCCCGATCAGCGACTCCTCGTCGTAGCCGAGGCGTTCGCATGCCGTCCCGTTGACTGCGATGATTTTCCCGTGCATCTCGTGGACGAACGTGGCGTCGTTGAAGCCCTCGAAAACGTTCTCGTAGGTCTGCTGAGACTCCTGGAGCCGTGCCTCGGTCCGTTTCTGCTCGGTGACGTCGGAAAGTACCGTCACGAGTTGGCCATCAGTCGGTGAGAACGCCGAGATCCGGACGTGTTTCTCCAGCGGTGGATAGTACGTCTCAAACTGGATCGACTCTCCCGTTCGGACGACCGACACACACCGGTCCAGATAGACCGAAGCGACCGTACCGTAGACCTCTGACGCCAGCCGTCCCACGACATCCCCCCGATCCAGGCCGAGGGTAGACTCGTACTGATCGTTGACCTCGAGGATCCGGAAATCGACCGGCTCGCCTGCGTCGCCGGTTACGAGTTCGTGGAACGCGACGCCCTTGTTCATCTCGGTAAACAGCGATCGATACCGTTTCTCCGCCATTCGGAGTCGGCGGGTCGCACGGTTTCTAGACACCACGTTCACGATCCGGTTCGCCAGCACCGCGTACTGATCGGAGCCTCCCTTTCGGACGTACTCGGTGATGCCGGTGTCGGCCGCCTCGCTCGCGATCGCTTCGTTCGCCCGGTCGAAGAACAGGACGAACGGCAGGCCCGGGTGATCGTCGCGGATGGTCTCGAAGAACTCGATGCCGTCTCGATCCGACAGTTCGTACGCGGAGACGAGACAGTCGAGATCGCGTTCGGCGAGTGTCGACCGCGCTTCCTCGACGTCTGGGGCTGTCTGCACCCGGAGACTGTCCTCCTCCCGCTCCAAGAACGTCCCGACCAGCTCCCCGAAGTGCGGATCGTCGTCGACGTACAGAACCCGTATCGGCCCCGCCGGTCCCATAACTCGAAGAATATGTGCGATAACTAATGTATCTGAGGGAAGTTTTCAGCCCCGAGAACGTTCAATGACCTCGATCGCGCGCCGACCAATCTCGATCACGTCCGGTTCGAGGCGGTCGCGTGCGGCCCGGAGATCGGCCGCGTCGAACCACTCCCAGGCCTCCGGTCCGGCCTCCCCGGGCCCGGGGTCGATCTCGCGGCTGTCGACCCGGCCATAGAAGACGAAATCGATGTGCTGGTGGCCCACTTCGCCGTCGTGAACGTTGATGTCTTCCAGCAGGAAGTGCTGTGGCTTGGGGATCGACTCGACTGTAGGCGAGGCGATCTCCTCGCGTGGGGCGACCAGTTCGGTCTCACGACCGATCTCTTCGCGCACCTCTCGCCTGGCGGTTTCGTGGGGGAGCTCGTCACGGTCGACGTGGCCACCCGGTGGGAGCCACATACCGAGCTTGTCGTGGTCGTGTAGCGCGACGGCACCGTCGTTGACGACGTAGACGGTCGCGACGAAATGACGCGTCGTCTCCATGCGACTCGTTCGGGGTTCCCGACGCAAGAACGTTTCACTCCGTGGAATGTGCCTTCGTGCCGTGAGAATGGCAGCACCACCTGAAGATCCCGCTTCGGTCGCTACGTGGGGACGCCCTCTTCGGCTTCGAGCAGTTCGTGGTAGCGATTGCGGATCGTGACTTCGGAGATGTTGGCCACTTCCGAGACCTCGTTCTGTGTCACCTTCTCGTTGGACAGAAGCGAGGCGGCATACACTGCAGCGGCGGCCAGACCGACGGGCGATTTCCCGGAATGGACGCCCTTGGATTTGGCCGTGCTGAGTAGCTGGCGGGCACGGCGTTCGACCTCTTCGGAGAGATCGAGATCGGAGGCAAAACGGGGGACGTAGCTCTCGGGGTCGGCGGGTTTGACTTCCAGGCCGAGTTCGCGGACGACGTACCGATACGTGCGGGCGATCTCGTCTTTGTCGACGCGGGAGACGGCGTCGATCTCGTCGAGACTGCGCGGCGTCCCGGCCTGCCGGGCGGCAGCGTACAGCGACGCCGTCGCGACGCCCTCGATGGAGCGGCCGGGCAGCAGATCCTCGTCGAGTGCACGGCGGTAGATGACCGAGGCGGTCTCGCGGACGTTCTCGGGCAGGCCCAGCGCGGAGGCCATCCGATCGATCTCACCGAGTGCCTGCTTGAGGTTGCGCTCCTTGCTGTCGCGGGTGCGGAACCGCTCGTTCCAGGTGCGCAGCCGCTGCATCTTCTCGCGCTGGCGGCTGGACAGGGAGTTGCCGTAGGCGTCTTTGTCCTGCCAGCCGATGTTGGTCGACAGGCCCTTGTCGTGCATCATGTTCGTGGTGGGCGCGCCCACGCGAGACTTCTCGTCTTTCTCGGCGGCGTCGAACGCGCGCCACTCCGGGCCGGGGTCGATCTCGTCTTCCTCGACGACCAACCCACACTCTTCGCAAACGGTCTCCCCGCGCTCGGAGTCATGTGCAAGCGTTCCGCCACACTCCGGACAGACGAGGTCCTCGTCCGTCTCTTCCTCTGCCGTCTCTCGCTGACTCGTGTGCTCGTGGCGTCTGATGGTCGTGTCTGTCATTGGTTAGGGTGAATACGTCTCGGGCGAACGCCCGCAGAACTACCTGACTTCAACATCCTGTTGTAGTGCAAACGTCTTAAATCTTTGGCTAGCCGAAAAATCTGTTTCGTGATCGAAAAATCAGGTAATCGATCGTGTATTCTGCTGTTCGGTTGCGAGGCGAAAGCTGCTGTTTCGGCGGATGTCTTGTGGAGTCTGGACACGACGATGGTGACACCAGACGGGGCGGTTCAGCATCGAAATCCTTACCGCCGGCCCCGTCCTCCGCTGGAACATGAGCGATTCTGCCGTCGATTCCGACGAGGTTCGCCACGTCGCCGATCTCGCCCGGGTCGACCTCGCCGAGGAGGAACTCGAGCGGTTCGCCGAGCAGTTCGGCGAGATTCTCGACGCCTTCGAGACGCTCGACGAGGTGCCCGAGATCGAACGCGAGTCCGACCTCGTCAACGTGATGCGACCCGACGAGGTACGGGACTCCCTCGACCAGGAGCAAGCGCTGCAGAACGCCCCCGAAGACGAGGAGGGCTTTTTCAAGGGTCCGAAGGTGTCGTGAAATGAGCTACAACGCCTTTATCACCCGAGAGACGATCGAGAGCGACGCGGAGGGACCGCTCGCCGACAAGACCGTCGCAGTCAAGGACAACATCTCCACGGAGGGCGTGCGGACGACCTGCGGGTCGGCAATGCTCGAAGAATACGTCCCGCCTTACGACGCGACGGTCGTCGAGCGCTTGCTCGACGCGGGCGCGACCATCCCCGGCAAGACCAACATGGACGAGTTCGGGATGGGGACGACGACCGAGACGTCGGCGTTCGGCCCGACGGACAACCCTGCCGCCGAGGGCCGGGTTCCCGGTGGCTCCTCGGGTGGCTCGGCGGCTGCCGTAGCCGCCGGCGAGGCAGACCTCGCGCTGGGGACCGACACCGGCGGCTCGGTGCGCTGTCCGGCCGCGTTCACCGGCACAGTCGGGATCAAGCCCACGTACGGGCTGGTCTCGCGATACGGGCTGATCGCGTATGCGAACTCCCTGGAGCAGATCGGGCCGATCGCCCCCTCCGTCGAGGAGGCCGCCGAACTGCTGGAGGTGATCGCCGGGCCGGACGAACGCGACGCGACGACCCGGGAGGCCCCGTGGGCCTCCGAAGAGCGGGCCGGCGACGCCCGCGAGCAGCGCGAAGCGTCCGGCGACAGCTACGCCGACGCCGCCGACGGCGACGTCGAGGGCCTGGAGATCGGGATCCCGACCGAACTGCTCGACGGAGCCGACGAGGAGGTCGTCGAGACCTTCTGGGACGCCATCGACGAGCTGGAAGCGCGGGGCGCGAGCTACCACGAGGTTTCGATGGAGTCACTGGAGCACGCCGTCGAGGCCTACTACGTGATCGCCATGAGCGAGGCCTCCTCGAATCTGGCGCGGTTCGACGGTGTACGCTACGGCCCCACGCCCGACTACGAGGGCAACTGGAACGAGGAGTTCGCAGCGGTCCGCGAGGAGGGCTTCGGCGAGGAGGTCAAACGCCGGATCCTCCTCGGGACCTACGCGCTCTCGGCGGGCTATCACGACAAGTACTACAAGCAGGCCCAGGACGCCCGCGCGTGGGTCAAACAGGACTTCGATTCGGCACTCGAGGAGGCGGACGTGCTCGCCTCGCCGACGATGCCCGTCCCGCCGATGGAGCGCGGGGAGAGCCTAGACGATCCCCTGACGATGTACCTGGCCGACGCGAACACGACGCCGGTGAACCTCGCGAACCTCCCCGCAATCTCCGTTCCGGCGGGCGAGACGAGCGACGGCCTGCCGGTCGGGCTGCAGTTGATCGGACCGGCCTTCGGCGAGACGGAGATTATCCGGGCCGGCAGTGCGCTGGCGTAGCGTTGCGAGCGACGCGTCAGAACCACCCTGAATCGCTGCCGGTCTGCGTGATCGTGACGTTCACTGCATCGACGATATGGCCCGTCTCATTGAGTGCTTCCAGACGGTAGTTCCGCTCTGAGACGTAATCTTGATGCGGGACCATAAGATAAATACCCCCTCCATATTTGGCTGTACGGTTACTTCTCTCGTTGATGGCAGTCTTCTTGTTTGCATTTATTTTCTCATATTGTATTTCTTTTATCTTCTCAAATTCAAGAGAGGATCGGTTTTCGAGTAGTAACAATACTTGGAAATGATGGCCGATCATCCCATATACGTAGAGGTTATCGAAGACAGTTCCGTTCGTGGGTTCTTTGATGTCGACATCGTAGTTTTCCGGCGTTTCCGAGCCCGGTGATTCGTCAGCCGTCATCTCGACATCGGAGCAGCCCGTGATTGCGAACGCCGAGACGACAACGACCACGACGATGATATTTTTGATAGGTGTCATAGTTAGTTGTACATCGGGTGAATCTCACCGATGAGTCCCATGGCGTATCTCGTTGCCTGCTCCAGTACTTTACAGGTGTCCTCTAGCAACCACGGCGATGACTGAAGTGGAGATACTGGATTTTCCATAGTCGCAGTGATCACATCTGTACTATACTGGCTTGAGAACGCGGCTAAATTGGTCGCGTGGTTCTCCCACTTGTTCCCTTCAAATAGATCGGGTTCTTCAACAGGAACAAAGCTTGACAGGCCACGAATACGATCCATAATATAGTCCTTCGGTTCAGGACTACATGGTTTCCACCAGCGTTCGGGCAAGCAGCTTGGCTTGTAGTTCAGGTCTATATAGTCTGCTACTGCCACTTCATATTGAGAATGAACTTGTTGATGGACAGCTTGTGTTTTGAACTCGCCGGTGTGCATCGGATTCCCCAGATCTTCAAGGAAGTGCATCGCATGCCCGACTTGGACGTACCGATTATCACTTCTTGGGCGATGTTCCAATGCGTCTTGCATTTCGTCCCCCACCCAGTGATCTGCATGTCCCAAAGGAACGTTAATAGAACCGACACTTAGTGGCACTGCAATACCCGGAGTGTAGGCATGTGCATATGCGTGAGTTACCTTTTCTGGAAATCCACCTAGCCACTCCTGAACTTCACCCACTGTATATGCATATTTGGTCATATCTGGGAAATCATAGTTCCATCTGTCAGGTTTCTTTGATTCTTCTTTCAATATACTACACAGATCAGAGCCAATATTCATATTCTGACCCGCCCAGTAGGATATGGCGTTGTGTCCTTGCTCTGGCATCCACATTAGTCCGACATCATTGTCCTGTGTCTGCGCTTCGATACCCGAATTGATGACTCCTGCAAGAGTCGGTGCCGTTTTCGAGTCGGCTGTCGTTGCTGTCACTTCGCGACTCTCTCGGCGCAATTGCTGCTCCGTTTCCTTTGCAATTTCCTGTGCCCGACCCGGATCCGAATCGAGCGTGTACACCTCCGTCGTGCGATCCGCTGATCGCGCAAAGACGGGGTGTTCCGTCTTCCCGTGACCATGCGCCATCTTCCGTGCCATTCCGGGGTGGTCTCGCTCGACTTCCCTCGGCCCCTTGTGCTCGGATCGAATTTGCACCGCCGACCAGAGATCCTTCAGTGTCTTACGGGCTCGCCGTCGCGTCTCGCTGTGGACGTCGGCGTTGTCGATATGTCGAAGCAACGATTTGGCCATCGAGTCACGTTCGCTCCCGATGAGCGTGACCCAGTCGAGTTTCTTCAACTCGTCCCCGATGATGATCTTCGGCGGCACTGCTGAACCGTGATCGTTGCTTGGGCGTGGCGTCGCTCGGCCTTTCCCCCTTGTCGCGCGCCCAGCAGATGCCACACCACTGGCCCCAGCAAACGATGCAAGGACTGTGCCCGATTTGAGAATCGATCGTCGCGTCTTCTTTTCAGGAGAATTCCCGTTCATTGTTCCCCACATCGATATCGGCCACATACATCTCATATAATTACTTCGAATCTAATCACAACTTAAAATCCAAAGCCCATTCTATGAAGGCACATCAACCGAGAACTCCTTACCCGGTACGCTTTTGCTTTCAGCGCGAAAACGACAATACGATGTCACTCCGCCAGCCCTCCGGACTGCGAACGCACCTCCGGATCGTGGCGCTCGTGGCCGTGCTGCTGGCCTTTGACGTGGCGTTCGTGGCTGCCGTGTACGTCCTCGCACACGTCGCGCTGGCGCTGTTGCCGCTGGTCGGTTACCAGTTCGAAATTATGACCTGGGCGCTCTCGTTCGACATCGTGCCGCTGGAGCCGGTGTTGCTCGTCGGGACGCCGCTGGTGTTGCTCGTCCAGTCGGTGTTCGGCTATCGGCTCACGCTGCGGGAGGCCCGCGAGTACGACATCGGCCCGGACAAGGAATTGAGGAATATCGTCCTCGCCGACCGTAGCGACAGTAGCGACGAGACAGACGACGAACCGGAGGAGACGGTCGTCGCCGCGCCGACGCTGGAGGACCGCGTGGCCCGGCTCGCACAGACAGCGGACGTGACGGTCCCCGACGTGAAAGTGATCGACGTCGAGACGCCGAACAGCTACGTCGCCAGCCGCCCCGGCGAGCGGACGCTGTTTCTCACCGTGGGCCTGCTGGAGGCCCTTTCCGACGACGAACTCGACGCCGTGATCGCCCACGAACTCGCCCACCTCAGCAACGGCGACGCGTTCGTGATGACCGCGGCGGCGTTCCTGCCGACGGTCAGCGGCCGCTTCCTGGACGGCCTCGCGGCGGCACTCCGGCGCTCGTGGCTCGCACGCAAGCTGTTCGGCCTCGAAGGCGAGCAGAACGCGAACCTGAGCAACCTCGAGATCCCCCTCCTGCTGTTCACGCCGGTCGCCGTCCTCACCGTCGGGCCGCTGTATCTCGCCAGCACGGCGACCTACCGGTTACTCTCGCGGATCCGCGAGTACGCGGCCGACGCCGGCGGAGTGGCGATCAGCGGCTCGCCGGCCGCACTGGCCAGCGCACTCGAAGCGCTGACCGCGGACCCGCGACCCGCGACGGATCTCCGGGTGGCCGAGACGGGCGTCCGCGAACTCTGCGTGCTTCCCTACGCGATGAGCGACACGAACGGGGAGACGCCCGACGACGTACTGGGGCGATTCCGGGGCCGCTGTGAGTCCGTCTGTGAACGGGTACTACCCGGCTCACATCCCGATCCGAACGATCGGATCGCCGCGCTCCGGGATCGCCAGGCCGAACTCGAACAGTAGCTGGGCCGTCGGCCCGTCCCGACCGCATTTGTCGGTCCAGTCCGAACGGACGCGAGTGAGCGATATCGTTGTCGAGAGCGTGACGAGATCGACAGCGACGGACAGGCGAGCCTCGATGAGTTTACGTGACCGGGGTCGGCCCGGAATCGGCCAGAACCGACGCGTAGAGGTCCTCTAGTCGATCGACGGAGTGTTCGACACTGAGTTGCTCGCGCCGGTCGAGACACGTCTGGCTGAGACGGTCGCGCTCCCGTAGCGCGCGTTCGAGCAGGTCCCGGAACGCCTCGATGTCACCCTGTGGGTACCGATAGCCGGTCTCGCCGTCGACGATCGTATCCGAGAGCGCGCCGGTGCCGACGCCGACGACCGGTGTCCCGCAGGCGTTGGCCTCAAGCGCGACCAGCCCCTGGGTCTCGACGGGGCTGGGGAACGCGAAGACGTCGAGCGTCGAGTAGAAGGCGGGCAGTTCCTCCCGATCGAGAAAGCCCAGAAACCGCACGTCGGCGTCGAGCCGTTCGGCGCGAGCTTCGAGATCGTCGCGAGCCGGCCCGTCCCCGGCGAACAGCACCGTCACGTCCATGCCCTCGATCGCGGCAAGGACGTCCGACAGGCACTTCTCGTAGCCGTGACGACCGGTGTAACCGACGATCGGACCGTCGCCAACGTCGTAGCGCTCGCGGAAGTCGTCGGTGTCGACCGGTTTGAACCGGTCGATGTCGACGCCGTTGGCGACGACGGCGACATCGGTGTCGATGCCGACCTCGTCGCGGATGTGCTCGCGCGTCCGGTCGCTCGGCGCAATGACCAGATCGGCGTGGCCGAAAAACCACCGCTCGTAGGAGCGAGCACAGCGTCGCACCGTCCGCTCGATCGTACCGTTGAACGCGATGTACTCGGCGTACTCACTGGTCGGGGTGTGATAGGACGCGACCAGCGGCAGGTCGTTCGAGCGGGCGAGTCGAAGGCCGCTCAGTCCGACGCCGAAAGGAGTGTGCGTGTGGACGATGTCGGCGTCGGTCACGGCGTCGGGAACCTGCGGCGCGCCGAGTCGATACCCTTCGTAGAACGGGAATCGAACGCTTCGAACGGGATATTCACCGGCCCCGGGGTCGTACTCACTGGCCTTCGGATAGACCAGGTCCATCGTGTGCCCCCGCGACTCCCAGGCCTCGCGCCAGGACTTGACGGTGTAGGTGACGCCGTTCACCGTCGGGAGATACGTGTCGGTGAACGCGGCGACGCTCGGTGTGCCCATTCGTCTGTCGATTGAAGGACCGGGACTTAATGTGTTGTGATACCGCCGGACGGAATCCCTCGACGCAGTTCTCCGTCCCGCAGTGGCGAATATCTTCAAGAAGGTCCGTCCGACGGTATGATTTCCCGATAGGCGTCGGTCAACTCCTCGGCGACGCGGTCGAGGCTGTGTTCTTTGGCCGTCTCCCTGGCGTTTTCGCCCAGCCGCTCGCGGAGGTCGGGGTTTTCCTCGAGTCGCTCGAGCGCGTCCTCGAACTCCTCGCGGGTCGAACAGAGCAGGCAGTCGTGGCCGTCCTCGTAGTACTCTCTGAAGACGGGAATGTCCCGGAGGACGACCGCCTTACCGGCTGCCATCGCCTCCAGCACGACCAGCCCCTGATTCTCGACCTTCGACGGGAAGAAGAACACGTCGCCGGCGGCGAACGCGCCGCGCTTGTCCTCGACCCAGCCGGTGAAGGTGACGTTCTCGGGCGGGTTCTTCGTCCACTTTCGGACTGTCCGGGACGCCAGCAGGCCGCCGTCGTACTCGCCGAACCAGGCGAAGTCGTAGTCGGTGTTCTGGGCGACTTCACAGAACGTCGTCACGCCCTTGCGTTCGAAGACGCTGCCGACCGCGAACACGACCATCCCATCGAGATCGTAGCGGTCGCGATACTCCTCGCGGAACTGCTCGTGGCCGGCCATCGAGTCGAGGTCGATCCCGTTCGTGATCGAGCGGATCGGCGCGTCGATCGGGTACTCCTCGAGGGTCCGACGGGTGTACTCGCTGGGACAGAGCACCAGGTCGGCCTGGGAGTAAAACCAGCGCAGGTACCGCCGGAGCGGTTTGGCCAGGTACGTCGACCCGCGAAAGCTCTCGGCGAAGTCCTCGGCGGTCACATGAGCGTGCAACACGACGGGGATGTCCTTCTTTTTTGCCTGGCGGGCGACGAAGGCGCTGCCCGGACCGATCAAGTTGCAGTGGGCGACATCGAACTCGACCATCCCCTGGCCGTCGACGAGCCGGTTGAGCCCGGCCAGCACCAGATCGCCGCCGTACCAGGGCGTCGTGAGATAGGTCACGTCGCCGTCGGCTCGCCGCAGCGCCTCTCGCTGGTGGTCGACGGACGTGCTGATCCCGCTGCGGTAGAGCCGATCTTCCAGCTCCAGGTAGTTCAGGACGCGCACACGCAGATGCTCTCCGGGGGCGTCAATAAACGTTGCCGACTCGGCCTGGGACAACGACACACCTAACCGCGAGATGGACCTACGAGGAGACGAGATGGTCAGCGACCAGCAGATCGCCCGCGAGCGGATCGCGATCCTGCACGAGAAAGCCGAGCAGGCCGCTCGCGACGGCGAGCAGGATCGCGCTCGCGAATACGTCCGTCGGGCCCGCCGGATCGCCGAGCGCAACCGTCTCTCGCTGCCGGCTGAGTTCGACCGGTTCACCTGCGACGCCTGTGACGCCTACCTCCTGCCCGGTCGCAACGCTCGCGTTCGAACGCGCGGCGGACACGTCGTCGTCACCTGTGACTGTGGCGGGCAGGCGAGATATCGATACAGATGAGATCTTTGTCCGAACCTTCAAAACGCCCCCCGTCATAAGGGGAGAAACATGACGGATAGAGACAAACAGCGCCGCATTCACAACCTGGACGCGACTCTCCGGGTCGGCAAAGGCGGCATCGACTCGGTCGTCGACGAACTCGAGTCGCAACTGGAGTCGAGTGACCTCGTGAAAGTCAAGTTCCTGCGGTCGGCCCGCGGCGGGACGACCAGCGAGGAGCTAGCCGAACAGCTCGCCGAACGCGCCGACGCCGAGGTCGTCCAGACCCGGGGCCACACGGCCGTGTTCCAGCGGTGATCCCGCTGCAGGTCGTCGCCGACTTCCTGATCGACGCCGGTCTGGATGGGGCGATCGCCAGGCCGCTCGGGTCACTGATCACGTTCGTCCTCGTGTTCGCCGTCCTGTACTGGGGCGGCAAGGCCATCGTGCTGCCGATGGTCAGTCGCGTTCTCCACAAGCGAGGACTGGACAAACACGCCCGGACGCCGATCCGGAAGATGGTCGCGGTACTCGTCCTCTTCGCCGCGATCGCCGTCGCGTTCGGGATGGCGGGCTACGGCAACTTCCTGACGTCGCTGGCGACGATCGCCGCCGCCGCGACGCTGGCGATCGGGTTCGCCATGCAGGACGTCATCGCGAACTTCGTCGCCGGCGTGTTCATCTACACCGACAAGCCGTTTCGCATCGGCGACTGGATCGAATGGGACGGCAACGCCGGCATCGTCGATGACATCAGTCTCCGCGTGACCCGCGTGCGAACGTTCGACAACGAACTGCTGACGGTACCGAACTCGAACCTGACCGGCGGCGTCATCAAGAACCCCGTCGCGAAGGACCAGCTCCGCATGCAGTTCCTGTTCGGCATCGGCTACGACGACGACATCGACGAGGCAACCGATATCATCATCGAGGAAGCCGAAAAGCACGAGAACATCCTTGAGGATCCCGAACCCTCTGTCCGGTTGACCGAGCTGGGCGACTCCTCGGTCGGCCTGAAATCCAGGATCTGGATCGCGAACCCGGCCCGGAGCGACTTCGTGAAGACCAAAGGTGAGTACGTCAAGGCTGTCAAAGAGCGGTTCGACCAGGAGGGTATCAGCATCCCCTATCCCAACCGGACGATCGGCGGTTCGCTGGATATCGAGGGCTACGAAGCGGTCACGGGTGACGACTGACCGAAGGGACTGGTGGAGTTCGACCGTTTTTCACCCGTCAGTGCCGGCAGCGTCGCTCGGGACGAACCGACCGGCGACCCACCCGACGCCGGCGGCGATGGCGGCTGGAAAGAGGACGAAAAGAAGCATCGAGACGAAGGAAGTCCCCCGCTCCTGCAGGCCGCCGCTCGCTTCGATCACGGGACTGAGTGCTATCAGAGGAACGAGGAGCAAGACCAGCGCGACGGCGTAGGCGGTTCTCGAGACCGCGCCTTGGACGGTGCGCCGCCGGACGAGATAGGCGGTCGAGCCGAGCCACAGCAAAACCCCGAACAGCAACCCCCACCCGCTGGCAGTGGCGACCGTCAGTACGATCGTCCCGACGATCCCGACGATGATTCCGCCGGCGATCCCGACGACGACCGTGAGCGCGTTGTCCACGAACCCGTCCGGGTCTAGCAGTTGTCCGTCCTCGGTGCCGATCCCGGCCGCGTCCGCGACCCCGCCGGCCTGCGCTGCGATTGTCTCGGCAGTCCCTCCGGAATCGATCGTCTCAGCCTCTCCCGGGGACGCGGGTTCCGTTCCGTCCCACACACCGTCCTCGTCGGCGTCGGCGGCCTCCCGTTCATCGGTGAGATCGGCCGAACAGTGCATGCAATAGGTCGCTGTCTGTCCGATCGGCTCTCCACACTCCGGACAGCGGGGATCGGGGGTCGCATTGCTCATGGTTCGAAATCGGCCGTCGGTACGTTCGATCGGCTGCGGTGGATGGTACTGGGTTGCACGTCCGGCGACTTATATTCGCACGCCGGATCCAGAGAGTATTACCGGGGAGTTGGGCCGCGTATCGTCACGGGCGTCGCCGACGAGCTCCGGGACGGGGGACGCTACCGAACGAGTTTTCCCAGCGTCCCCCGCCGATCTGCGATCTCCTGATAGACCCGTTCGCGAACGCGGGCGTAGTCCTCGAACTGATCGAGGAACCGGACGACCGGGGCCAGCCCCTCGCCGAGGTCGGTTCGGACGAACGCTCGCTCGATCGACGCCCCACAGGAGTAGATCGTATCGTCGACCACCAGGTGGGCACAGGTCTCGTAGTCGGCCGGGAGCCGATCGCGCAGGTCGTCGGTCAGTTCCGAGAATCCGACGAGTTCGACCTCAGAGCGGTTCGCGATGAACTCGGCTGCCCAGGTGCAGAACTCACAATCGTCGTCGTAGACGAGCGTCGGGTCTGCCATACCCGGCTTACGGGCCGGGCGTCACTAACCTTTGTGCCCTCAGGCCATCCCTGTAAGCTAACCCACCCTAAAGGGATGGGCGTTCAGCGTGGACTCCCGCTCTGGCCGAATGAAGCGACGGCTCTGCGGCTGGAGAGTGAGAAATACCGTATGAATGGGTGGACGGCCGGGATTGCCCGGCGTTCGGACACGGATAGTCTCGCGCGCCTCCTCCACCCCGCGACCCGACGAGCGGCAGGTGTCCGCGGGTCCGCTGCTCGCTTCCGCGCCTGACGGAATGCCCGCGGTCAACCACGGTAACTCGCCCCTGCAGGCGAGCGCCCGTGGACCGCTACCCCCGTCGGACGAGGCTTCCACGTTAGCTTGCGAGGTCCGCGCCCGTCGACCGGACGCACCCGGTGTTCGGCCCCCGCTGAAGACCATAGCGCGGGTATAGGGGCGGGGCCTAACCGCCCGGCCTAGTCCGTTTGAACCTACCCCGCTATGACTTAAGGGCCTTTCGCATCCACCTGCTTACAGCAGCCCGAGCGACCGCGCGTACCACGCTGCCGTCGCCGGAACCGTGACCGTGACGACGGCGAGTGCCCAGCGGTGCTCCGGAAGCGACGCCTCTACGACCTCGAACTGTCGCATGAGCGATTCGGGGATCGTGAGTGCCCACGCGACCGTCAGAACGACGATGAACAGCCCGAACGTGAGCGTCACGCCCGCCGCGAGCGCGGGGTCGGTCCGACGCCGGTAGCCGGCCGCGAACACGACGGTCGACACGACTGCCAGCAGGCCCGCGATCAGCGGATTGACGACGCCGGACTCGTAGTACAGTCCGACCGTTCTCGCGTCCGTCATCGCGTACGGGGCTGCAAGCGCTCCGATCACCAGCAGGCAGGCTACCACACCCGCGAGCGGGGCGGTTCGGCGCGAGTCAGACATGGCTGGCTGTGTGTGGTCACCGGTCTTAACAGCAGCGGGTCGACACCACAACGCCCACAACGACCCCTCGCGTAGGCCCGGGCATGGGATTCGGAGATACCGCCAAGAAACTGCAGAAGGTCACGTCGATCGCCGAGGAGAGTTACAAGCGGATGAACGAGTTGCGTGAACAACTCGTGCAGTTGCGAAGCGAGGTCGAATCGACCAGCGAGCAGGTCGACCGGATCGAACGCGACCTGGCCGAACAGCGGGCCCTGCTGGAGGCGATGGCCGAGCAACAGGACCTCGACGTCGAGGCGATCGTCGCTGACGCCAACATCGAGGACGTCGACGCTGAGGACGAGAGTGCCGAAGCCGTCGAGGGCGACAGCGACGAAGCCACCGACAGTACCGAAGGCGGAGAGCAGGCGACAGACTCGGAGCCGTCGGACGAGGACGGCGCCGAGACGCAGGCGTCGTGATCAGCCGCGCAGGCGCTCGTGTTGAACTTTTAGACACTGATCCTGGACGAACCGACGGCCGCTGGATTCGACCCGCTGGCCGGACTCGTCGTCGGTGATCCCGAGCTGGAGCCAGACAGTAGCGACGTCGTCGCGCTCCAGAACGTCCGCGACGATCTCCGATACCTCTTCGCTGGGCCGGAATACGTCGACGACGTCGATCCCGTCGGGAACGTCGGCGAGTGAATCGTACGCGGGGCGGTCGAAGATCTCGTCGGCGAAGGGATTGACCGGGATCACGTCGTAGCCGTGTTCGAGCAGGTACTTCGGGACGTCGTGGGCGGCCTTCCCCGGCGTCGTCGAACACCCGACGACCGCGATCGTCTCACTGTCGAGGATCTCATCGAGCGTTTCGTCGTCTGTGACTGGCATACGTTTCCCTTGGTCGCCCGAGTCCAAAGGTCCGGGACTGCCGGCTATACTCGCCTGGAGGTCGGTGGGGTCGGCGGGAGCGAACCGAGCGGTTTAAACCGGAACGCGAGCAACAGGGTACTGCGGGCGCTTAGCTCAGTCTGGACAGAGTGCTTGGCTTCGGACCAAGTTGTCGGGGGTTCAAATCCTCCAGCGCCCATCCCTTCGATTCTTCCCGAAATCACGGATCACAGCCCCTGATTCGGGCGTTTCGCGTTCTGCTGTTGAGATGTGTGTGCTTTCGTTCGATGCGCAACCGGGCGAGTGGTGGCCACGGGAGTTCGCGTAGATCCATACTGGTGGCCCCAGAGAACATCAATAGCCGATTGAAGCTCTTCGTGGCGACTGTCGAGTCAGTAGGGCAGTTGAGGCAGAAGCGACAAGAGACGACGGAGAGACAGGTCGAAGGGTACGAGTTACTCGTTTTCGAGCGCGTCGTAGATGTCTCGGTTCGACTCCCGATCAGCCGTTGCGATACGCCGAACTAACTCCCGACGGATGTCCTCCATCACTTCGTCGAGCGGAGAAGCGGACTCTGTCCCTTCTTCAGTAGCCATATCCGAGTAGATGTCCTGAGCGCGGTTAATCGTTCGGGTCCGACAGATCGTCGTTCAACTGTTCTAGTCCGTACTGAATGAGGTCCTCGCGCCAGTCTTCGATTTCGCCTATCAGGTCCAGTTCTTCTGTGTGAGACCGGAGATACTCGATAGTCCTTTCTTCATCGACGGTCGCCTCGTCGGTACCGAGTCGTTGCAAAACCCCTCTGATTTCGTCGTCGTACTCGAACCGATAGCCATTGAGAAAATAGAACACGGCCGCAGTGTTAAGCGCGGTACGTTTGTTCGCATCGATGAAAGGGTGGTTCGCAACGAGGAGCCGAAGAAGATGAAATGCCTTCTCGTGCATCGTCTCCGGTGCCACATCGAAGCTTCCCTCTTCGATGTAGTCCAGCGCGAATTCGATGTCCCCGCGGTTCGCCACGCCAGGATGAGTATCGGGATACTCCGAAACGATGTCGTCGTGGATGGTTAGAACGTCTTCAACTGACGGATACCACAACGAGTCTGCCATACAACGTATTATCGATACCGGATCGGTGTAGTCTTTGCTATGAACTACGCAGAAACCACGCCGATCCCGATTTTCGGACCGCCGAATGTGACCGCCTTATGCTAGAACGATTGAGCTTCGACGCTCGAATCATAGCCTCCAGCACCCATCGCCGAGATTCTCACCGAAATTATGGCCGACACCGTTTGAGTTCGGCGTTTCGCGTTCTACTGTTGGAATGTGTTTGCTTTCGTTCGATGCGCAACCGGGCGAGTGGTGGCCACGGGAGTTCGCGTCCATCCACACTGGTCGCCACAGCAAAAATCAATCGCTCATTGAGTCAAGGCGTGTCGAACGAGTTGATAACCTCACTCGTCGAGTACGTCTCAACCAGATCCTGTTCGTCAAAGTCTGAGTCGTCGCTCCAGATGGCCGCATCGCGGACGATCGCACACGCCAGATAGAGCACATCATTCGGATCCGTGTCACCAATTGCTTCATCCGCGCTCTCGACGGCCGGATAGAACTCACTGGTTGGGACAACGTCGATGTATTGGAACAGAAGCTCGATGAACTGTGTCACCCGGTCCGGTTTCATTCCCGACTTCTCGACGATCAGATCCTCATAGTTCTCGATTTCGTCGTGAACGAATGTGGGTGTCAAGAGGTCGGGGTCGAGCGTGACGATGAGCTCCCGCGTTTTCGAATCAGCGATAAGTGCAGAGATGACGACGTTGGCGTCGATAACCAGCTTCATTCGTCGTGTTACGCCGATTTCTCGTCAACGCGCTTGCGTCCCGCTCTCGTTGATTTTGGTAACGATGTCCTGTACATCACTCTCGGTGAGTTCGCTCTCGCTGGTGAGTTCATTCATCACTTCGAGTGTCTCGACCTTCTCTTGGATGGCCTGCCGAGTGACCTCACTCCAGTTGATCTCCGGGTGGTTCTCCATACGCTCTTTCAGGTCGTCATCCACGTTGACCGTAATAGTCGGCATACACAAAACTACGTGAACACAGAATACTGTGTCTTTCGGTGTATCTCATATCGCCAATTTTGGCCGCCTCACGCCTGGAAAGGCGATTCGTTCGACAGTCGGACAAGCGCCTCCAGCGCCCATCGCCGAGATTTTCGCCGAAATCGCGGCAGACAGCCTCTGAGACCGGCGTTTCGCGTTCTACTGTTGGGATGTGTTTGCTTTCGTTCGATGCGCAACCGGGCGAGTGGTGTCTACGGGAGTTCGCGTCCATCGACACTGGTCCCAACAGAGAACATCAATCGCCGATTGACACGACAGCTCCATATGCTGTCAGACTGCGCGTGACCGACTCAGAGGATGGGTTCAGCATCGGAGGTGCCCGTCAATGTGGGGTCTGAGGTTTCGATAATCGCATCTGATGGCGGCTCTGCCTGATCACTACGTCATGGTTCACCGGGCGACTCTATCGAATGAATAAACGCCTGAACGTCCTGTTTCGCATTGTCAGCATCGGGACCAACCCCGATCAGGTGGTCGGCTTCGAGCCGATGCAGGTCGGCGTTTGACAGCCGCTCTGTCACGAACTCTGCGTGGCTGATTGGGACTGCGGCATCGAATTCACCGTGGAGTACTAGTACCGGACACTCGATTGTCTTGTAGTCGGCGAGCGGGAGTTGTCTGAACCAGTATTGGTCATTGAGTGTTCCCTCGATCCGTGCGCTTGCCGGGAGGAGCGACGAGATCATCTCAAGTTCCTGCTGCCGATGATCCGATGTGGCCGCGACGAACTCGACGTACTCCGCAAGTTCGTCGCCTTCGAGCGTCGACATCATCCTGTGGTCGAGCGTAACGAGACGCTCCGGTGCGAACCGGCGAAGCAAGACAAACAGCCCAGTCCGAAGGTCCAAGACCGGCGTTGACGTGAGTATCGGGTCGATCAGCGGGTTGCCGATATCGAACGACCGTTCGTCGATTTCGATAGTGACCGCAGAAACCAATATCAGCCCCGAGACACGGTCGGGATACTCTGCTGCGAGGTGGAGGGCGGCAGGGCCGCCACCGGAAACGCCAGCTACTACCGTCTGCTCGATGTCGAGTTCATCCAGCAGTGCAACGAACAGTGCGGCCTGTTCACTGGGCGACTTGTTGTCTGCCAGTGGCGTTCGGAGGTACCCCGGGCGAGAAGGAGCGATTATCTCGACGTCGTCACCGAACAAGGCCTCACCAAACAAGCGGCTCTGATCGTAGCCACCCGGGTCGCCGTGGAGGACGAGTACCGGGGGACCCGAACCTCGTCGCGCGACTTCGACAGTCCCTCGATCGGTCTCAACGAGTTCACTCCCTGCTTTAAGATCCGCAAGCCGCCGCTTCTTCCAGACCCACAACGCGCCACCTGCTACCCCTGTCAATAGCCCCGTACCGATAGCAGCCCGCCGTGTCCAGTTTCGAACCATAGTAGTCTAGAGTCGATACAACGGTATGGTACACTCGGTGGTTTCCGTGCCCTGAGAGTACGTGTTGGAGCCAGCAGGACACAGACCGACTAACTCGAGTGTTCGGCGCCACCCTGTTCGGTCGGGGGAGCGACGATGCCCAATTGCTGGAAAAGCCCGAGTGTGTCTGGTTGGGCCCAGCGTTCGACGATTTTCCCGTCCTCTATCCGGGTGAATATCATGCTCCCGACCTCGATGGGCTTACCCGTGGGTTCGCGACCCATGAATTCGCCCTCGTGGGTTCCCCGGAGCGTTATCCGCATCGCGACGGTGTCGCCTTCACTCACGGCGTCTTCGACGGTCGCGTTCATGTCAGGGAACGCAGCGCGCATGGTTTCCATGCCCGCCCGTATTTCATCCCAGCCGGTGTCCTTGCCAAGAGGGGCTTGGTCGACGGCGTCCTCGGCAAACAGTTCTTCGATCAGTTCGAGCTTCCCTTCCGTGAGAATCTCTTCCGGTATACGACGCGCGATACGCTTGTTCTCTTCAGCTGTTGTGGTCATAGTATTCTCCTCTGGAGTGGCGGACCTACAGTTCTCGCCTGCCCACCTCTCAAACCAACTGCCGTTTATGCATAAGACGCGCACATTGTTAATAGTCACCACGAGTACTGAGGTGACTAGTATATTACCTGACACACCAATTCCGAGCATGATCAACTGCTGGCTACGCGACTGCTGGCTACGCGCCTTCTATCTTGCACAGGCACGATCGATCTGCCTATTCCTTGTCAGAATCGGCGTGACCGACTCAGAGCACGTATCTCGCAATCGAAACTCACGGAAAATGATAGAGCGGACGTAGTTAACGATCGAATCAACACGGAGTTACAGAGCATCAGTATCACCATTTGGACCTCCAGTAGGAACTTCAAACTCATTGTGGCCGCAATCTGGACACCGCTCTTTGAAGGGGGTGATCTCACCGTTCTTCAATCGACCCACACGGGTCTCCTGGCAGTTCGAATAATATATGGTATAGGGTATCATCGCGTTCCTGAACCCTCCCGGTCGGTGAGCCAGTTCTCCTTACACTCTTCGTCGCAAAACGAATAGAGTCGAAGGTCACCATCATCATCTCGCGCCACATGGACTGGATGAGATTCGTCCACAGCTAACGGAGCTCCACAATAGGCACACACCTGGAATCACTCGGCCTCTTCGTCACCCATACTACCTATCCAACGATGACTTCCCCGTGCCCCGTGACCGTCACCGACTGCTCCTCGTACTCGAACTCGACCTGGATACCCGCCACCGTCCCCGAAGATAGGAGCGTATCAAGAGCATCCGGATCAATCACCGCGTGGAGGGGTTCCATCTCCGTGGGTTCCTCACCGATTACCGCGGCAACCACCCCGACAACCGTTATCGAGAGCGGGCTATCGCTCGTCCAGTCGTGCTGGGCGTGGTACGTCTCCGTGATCGTGTCGTAGCCGAAACGGTCCGTGCTGTCGGACAGTATCGTACTCGAGGTCATTACTTCGGGACAGGAGCACCGACGTGATAAGGAGTCGGGCTGACTGGTCAGCGTACGGCCTTCCCCGACCCCTCGAACAACTGCTCTAAGACGGTATTCTCGGCCAATCGAAGGTGTTGATTGAAGGTTTGACGGGTGATCCCCAACCGCTCGGCGAGTTCGTCACCGATGCTCTTCCGGGGCGTCTCGAAATACCCGCCATAATATGCCGTCTGCAATGACGTGAACTGCCGTTCGGTAAGCACGTCTTCGACGATGTCGTAGAGGAGCCGCGGCGAGTACTGGAGTTCCTGTGACTCTAATCGGATATCCGGATACACCTTCCGGGCGGCCTGTACGGCCGTCCTCGATTCCACATCTCCTGGCACTTCAGCCGTGAGGAGAGGGCCTGCGGCACCGTTGGTCTGGAACAAGGATTTCACCTGTCCCCCTAACTCTGCAAAGACTAGCGACACGGTCGGCGCCTCGACGTGGACCTCAACCCGGCACTCATCGGCGCTCGACTGAAGCAGCCGGGTATCGTCAACACCGTACGCCTGGTCGAACACGTCGATCAACTCCTTTGCCGAAATCCCCCTCCCGGTGATGTACTGGAGGACCGACCCGTCTTGGAGGCGAACGACTTCGTCAACGTCGATGCGCATGTCACCGTCAGCTACGTCGAGCAGCGGGCTGAATAACTGCTTGGAAGAGAGTTCGAGTACCCGGCGTTTATCGCTCGTCAGCTTGTCCTCGCGCTCTTTCAACCGGGTTGTATCTTCGAATCCCACGACAACATATTCAACTTCTCCATCTTCACTCAATACAGGTGCCGAATTGCTCGACAGCCAGCGTTCGGTTCCGTTCGGGAGGTCGATCCAGTGTTCGAAGCCGTAATCGGGTTCCTTTGTCTCTAGGACGCGAGTCACGGGGTGCTCGTCCTCGCTGACTGGCGTGCCGTCGTCGTAATAGATCTTCCACTCCGGTTGGCGGTAGGTTCGAGAGGTAATCTCGTCACGCTCCAGTTCAAGCGTTTCTTTAGCCCGTTCGTTCGCGAGGGAGATCTGCCCGGACGGCTCGACCACCACGATGCCGATCGGACTGGCTTCAAGGATTTTCTCGATGACCGTGCGCTCGGCGTTGCTCAGTGTCGGCGTCGCGTGGGCATTGGTCGCGTTTACGGACGATCCTTCATCTGAATGCAATCGCCACCAGACCCGGGCGTTGGCACCTACCTTCTTGGTTTTCAACTCACCACTGCTCGCCAACTTCTCTAGACGTTTGTAGACGGTACGTCGAGCCGCGTCGAGCGAGTTTGCCACCTCTGGAGTCGTGAGTGGCTCAGAGGGGTCGTCGCGCCGGTCGAAGACGGCCAGTGTTTCGGCATAGACATCCCCCGAAGAACCCAATGATGACATACACGCCCTAACGCAAGGCACGAGTATATTGGTTCCGTCGATGGCACTACGGAACTCATAGCTTCACCCGGGTCACTCCTTAGAGGGTGTTGGCGATCTTCTTAATGGGAGATACGCGCGCTCTATTCAGTACTCACAAGACAAACTATCTAGTCTCTGTTAGAATCAGCGTGACCGGCTCAAAGGTTGTATCCATTATTCGACGGTCTACCGCATTATCGAGAGACGGAATAGAATCTCCACGAGAAAGAGAGAAAACTCTTCTCAATAGTGATCTGTATTGATCTATCTAGATCAGGGGTGTCTGGCGGTTAGTAAGAGTGTTTTTTCATCGATGGATTTCTATCGCTCTTGGGAACCTCTTGGTTTCACCTGGGACGGCAGCTGTTGATGCAATACTATACTTGCGCTATGTCTCTTTCACTGTAGCCGAAAATAGTATAACAATTTATAAGTTGCTGTTTCTGAGGTGCCGGAATTCGGACGCCTCACGCCTGGAAAGGCGATTCGGTCGACAGTCGGACAAGTGCCTCCAGCTTGAACCGGAATGAAGCCAACAACGGAGAACTGAATGAGTCGAGGAACGCCGGGATCAACGATATGGATTTACCTCCAGGAAATCTAGGACAACTAATGACACAACGCTCCTTCTGGGTTCGTGCGCTGTGGTTCGTGTTCGTCGGCTGGTGGGCAACACCGGTCGTCGTGAACACTGCGTGGCTACTCAACGCCACGGTTGTCCTGCTCCCGATCGGGATCAAACTGATCAACCTCGTGCCGACGGTGCTCACCCTCGCTGAGCCGCAGTCGCTTTCGGCGCCTGAGTCGGCGCGGGGGCAACACTCGTTCGCCGTCCGGGCGATCTATTTCGTCTTCGTCGGATGGTGGTTGAGCCTGCTGTGGGCGAACGTGGCGTCGTTCCTCGCAATCACGATCGTGGGGATCCCGGTCGCAATCTGGATGCTCAACCGGTTACCATACGTCACGTCACTGTACCGGTTTCACGGGTGACTCCGATGGTCACTGCTCTGTTGACGTTGTTCGCGGCGATCCAAGAGCGGAGCGCGCGAACAACTGAGGGCATCTAAGCAGCTGCAGTGCCCTGGTTATGACCCCCGTGTCGGGGGTGTCGTCAGGGTCATCCATACCAATGAGCTGCAGATCGGAGGCCTTCGCAACGGGACTCGTGGCTCGTTCCAGGGCACAAATCACATTGAGGATCGTTCCCCGGCCTCGGTTCGTTCCGTGACCGATTCATCGAGGAGATCGAGTCGATCATCCTAGAACGGACCCGGTTGAGTTGACAGATCAAGGATCTCTTCCGGGTGAAGTCCGCCGCATCATAGCGATTCAGCACAGCCGAACTCACTCATCGGGCGCAATACGGTATATCGGCGCGTTGTCGGCATCAACGGCTGCGTAAAGGTGACCCGAGACTGGCGAAGCTACCACGTCACGGATACGCTGGTCGCGGTCGGCCAGCAGTGGCTCTATCTCTGTTACCTCGCGACCGTCGACGGTAAAGTGCGCGAGATACCGTTTCGCCAGACCGGCGATGAACAGGTCGCCACGCCAGTCAGGGAACGCTTCCCCGTCGTAGAAGGTGGTGCCGCTCGGCGGGAATCCGCCGCTCCCGCAGGCCCACCCATAGACAGGCGCGACCACGTCCGCACGCTCCTCGTGCGGGACGCCGACCGGGTCGTCGGTGCCGTATCCACAGGAGTTGTCTGCGACGGGCCAGCCGTAGTTTCCTCCCTTTTCAAGAATGTTTATTTCATCACCGTCGCGCTCTCCAAACTCTGTCTCCCACACTGCACCGGTTTCAGGATGTATCGCGAGTCCCTGCGGATTCCGGTTTCCGAAGGTGAATACTGCGCCCGAAGCGCCCGGGTCGTCGACGAACGGATTCGAATCAGGGATCGACCCGTCGTCGTGGAGTCGCAGCACCGAACCGAGGTCGTTATCACGCAATTGTGCGACGTGATCCGGACCGAAGTTCTTGAACTGTCGGTCGCCGACACTGACGTACAGGTACCCCTCGGTATCAAAGACTGCTCGTGAGCCGTAGTGGCCGTCCGACTCGACGAACGGGCGGGCAGTGTAGATGGGTTCGAAGTCAGCGATCTGCCCCTGGTCGCGCTCCAGTCGTCCGCGACCGACCCGTGTGGTCGAACCGCCCTCATCCGCAACAGAGTAGGTGAGGTAGACGAGGTGGTTCGAGTTGAAGTCGGGGTGTAGCGTCACGTCTAGTAGCCCACCTTGGCCGCGAGCATAGACGTCTGGGATCCCTGCCAGTGCAGTTCGGTCGCCGGTCTTCGGGTCCGTCAGCAGGAGCCGCCCTGCCTGCTCGGTCACCAGCAGACCCGACTCGTCGGGGAGGAAAGCAAGCCCCCAGGGGTTCGAGATACCAGTCAACGCCTCGGTAACCTCGACACTGGTGGCCGAGTTACCCGATGGGGTTGCTCCGGACTCCCCTTCGAAGACGCTGGTACAGCCCGTTATCGAGCTAGAGAGAGCCACTGCTGCGAGCAGCCGGCGGCGAGACATGTGTTCATCGACCATACTTAGTCGATCGCACTACGCATATGTAAGCTACCCCACGGCTAACCAGTAGTTGCTGAAGTAGCCAAACATCGATTGCGACTACTCTCTTCATCGTCGTTGTCGGCTACACACTCTATCAGTGGCGACAGCTTCACGACAAATAACGTATATAATCAATCGTCAGCAGCAGTCACCGGCTTAGCGTCTCGCGACGGCGTTCGAACTCGTCATCCGAGAGGTCACCGCGCGCATAGCGTTCTCTGAGCGTCGCCAGTGCGTCGGCCTGTCCGCTCGAACTGTGCTTGCCGGTGCCCTTGGGGGTCGAGCCCGACCGGAGGTACCCAATCGCAAGCACGGCGGCGATGACGATGGCAACGATCACGAGAAGCGATCCAAGCCCGGACCCGCCGAAGGTCCCGCCCATCGCAGCCGAGGTTCCACCGTAGCCGCCGCCCATCCCCCCATACCCAGAGGGATGTGCTGCGGCCGGGACGACCAGTGTGAGGAGTGCCCCGGCCGACACGAGACCCGTGACGACGACCCGGCTGACGGTGTTCATCGGCAGCCTCCTGGGCCGCGATGGTGACCATTGTTCCGGGTGTTCGGCCCGTCCGTGTCACCCGTCCATGCGTTGTCGTCCTGGCTCTCGTTCACCCACGGCCCGTGCGGTCCGGACGTTTCGTTCGTCCACCCGCCTGCGTACGTCCCGTTAGCCCACTCGTAATGCGTGTCATTCACCCACTGACCGTGATGCATTGGGCCGTGTGGGCCATACGTCTCGTTGGCCCACTCACCGGAGTACGTCCTGTTGTGGTACGTGTGGTTCATCCACGGCCCGTACGGTCCGTCTGTCCCGTTGGTCCAGTCGCCCGCGTACGTCTCGTTGTGATGGGTGTCGTTTGCCCACTGACCGTGCGGGCCGTGTGGCCCGTACGTTTCGCTCGTCCACTGGTTGGCGTCCGTTCCGTTAGTCCACTCGCCTGAATGAGTTCCGTTCATCCACGGCCCGTGGTCCGTACGGTCGTGACCTGAGCGATCGCCGTCAGTCACGGCTGGGCGATCGTCCCCCATCGGCGCGTGATGGTCACCTGATTGTGGGGAGACATCCCTGGCCGTGTCGTCAGTGGGGTTGACCACATCGAGTCCACCGTGTGCGCTCACGACCGGGAGCAGTAATGCGAGACCGAGCAGTGCGGCTGCCACGAGCAGCCAGCGTGTCGAGGAGTTCGTCATTGGATGATCACTCTACTTCCCCCTTGGTGGGATGGGTAGTTATCTCCGTGGGCGTGAACGAACCCTTCAAATCGTTTTAGAGCGTGTATAAACTGCTTAGAACGTCCTTCAATTGCGCGACCGTTTCTCCCGGCTGCCAACAGCCTCAGCCGCAATGCCTCTACAGGCGGCGCAGGCCGACTCGGAGCTTGACCCCGAGGCAGTTCACTGTGTGGACTCTCTCACCAGTCTTGATCAGTATGTGAGCAGCGACCACGTCACCCTCCTACTGTGGCGAGGATTACTTCGTCGCGGAACAGTCCGCGCGATCGACCTCGGAGACGTCCATCTGGAGGACGACGTTTTCGTCTCGGAGAAGGGCAGCAGTGGTCAGTCTGTCCCGGCTGCGTCGCCCCCTCCGGGCGAGGGTTCGCCGTCGTCCGGACCTGCCTGCTCGATGACGGCCTCCTTCCAGGTCCCGCGGGTGAACCACAGCGTGGCGACGATCCCGCCGATGATGTCTCCGGCGGCGAACCCGATCCATATTCCCAGCACGCCCAGGAAGCCGGGGTTGACAGCGAGCAGGTACACCAGCGGGACGCGGCCGAGCCACAGCGCGATGATCGACAGCACCATCGCCGTCCGGGTGTTGCCCGCGCCGCGGAACGCCCCGAGCATGACCTGGAAAACACCCATGAAGCCGAACTCGACGGCCCTGACCTGGAGGTACGTCGCCGCGAACGCGAGCGTGATCGCCGCATTCTCGGTGCCCGTTCCGAGGAACACACCGACGATCGGCTCGGGGAAGACGAAGGCCACGACTGCCGCGATCAGGAGGACCGCGACAGCGGTCTTCGCGGCGATCCAAGTGGCCCGCTCGGCCCGGTCTGGCTTCTTGGCTCCCAGATTCTGCCCGACCATGGTGTTGGTCGCCCGGCCCAGTCCCAGCGACGGGAGGAAGACAACCGTCCCGATCCGGTTGGTGAGGCTGTAGGCGGCCACGACCATGGGCGAGAACATCGACACCATCGCAGTCATCGTGAGCATACCGAGTGCGGCCGCCGACTGCTCGGCCGTCGTCGGCAGTCCCAGGTCGACGATCTTCCGAATGACCTCTAAGTCCGGACGCAGGTGGTGGACCCGGACGTCGGGGCCGTACCCGCCGAAGAACAGCAGGCCGATGCCGACGACCGCCGCCAGCCCCCGAGAGGAGACCGTCGCGAGTGCGGCCCCGCCGATGCCTAGTCCGCCAAAGCCCGTCAGGTCCGCGAGTGTCGCTCCAATCGCGTCCAGGCCCGGCGGCGCAAACAGCGGGTTGCCGGCGAACCCGAAGATGAGGATTGGGTCGATGACGACGTTGAGCACGACGCTGCCGGCCATGACGTACATCGGCGTCTTCGTGTCGCCGTACCCGCGCATGACTGTCGAGAAGACGAAGAAGGCAAACAGGAACGGCAAGCCCAGATAGAAAATCTCCATGTAGTCGTTAGCCAGCGGGATGATCTGCTCGGTCGTCGCCGCGCCCGAGGGCAACAGCGCGAGCAACTGATCAGAGAGCAGAAATCCGAGGACTCCCAGGATTGCGGCCATCCCGATGACGAAGGTCAGCTGATTGCCGGTGACCTTGCCCGCTGAGCCCTCGCTGTCCGCACCAGTGTACTGGGCCACCAAGATCGCACCCGCGGCGTTGAACCCGCCGGCGACCGAAATGAAAAGGAACACCAGCGGCCACGCGATGCCCAATGCGCCGACCGCGTCGGTTGAGTAGTGCCCCAGCCAGATCGTATCAGTCACGTTGTAGGCGACGTTCAACAGCTGAAAGACCACCAGTGGCCACGCGATGTCGAGCATCGGGCGGAACAGTCTCCCTTCCGTCACGTTCGTCTGTGGCCCAGACTCGTCCACGAAGAAATATATCAGCCGTTGGGGTTTATATCCGCTTCGAAACGCGCGGAGGGCGAGCAATTCGCGGGCAGACGCCATCTCGCTCAATCGGTCGCCCCGATCAGTACGTCTCCTGGAGGTGTCTCGTCGAGAGGTGCTTTCGGAGGGGGCTTCGATCAGTCCGTCGCGGTTATCCTCGCGGGTGTCGAAAGTGACGGTCCTCGTCTCGTCGGGGGAAGGAGGATGTCAACCGAGAGCTACCCTGAGAGAGATCCGGCGTCGAGTTCGACGAACAGCGCCGCTGCCTCCGGCGTGACCCGACGAAGGCATCGAACTTCTGTTTGGGATTTTTGAACGAGAATCGACGCGTGAGTCCGCTTTTGTTTGACGGCCAGTGCTACAGTGGTCCTAGCCACCCGGCCTTCTGAACGTATAGCTCACGGTGTCCGATTCGACCGTGAGAGTGCCTGAATCGTGATCCACGACGACTTCAACCGTATCGTCGTGCGCAAAGTCGTGGAGCGGCATTCCCGTCCTGAGCGTTCCGTCTTGCGATACCTCGATCTCTGCTGATCCGAAGTCGACGTGAACCCGACCCTCATCAGTGGTCACGTCTCCAGATCGGCCGAATCGACGCATTTGCTCGACTAGCTTCTCCCACTCGTCGAGCTTAACTCGGGGTGACATACGTGGTCTAGTCACAATGCGGCCACCAAATAGACAGTGGGAAACAGACACACATTCGGACCGTCCCGAGCCGCGAAAGTAACAGTCTTAGATCTGCACTCTGGTTGCAGAAAGCGCCCGAAGTGGTCAGGAACGTATCACTTTCGGCCTGGTCTGAACAGATTTATATGCTCTCTGGATGATCTCTGAGTATGCCTGAAGGAGTACTTTCTGAAGAGGAAGTGGCGCACAATACAGCAATCACGGAGGCCGAACGAACGCTCGTTGTCGGGCAAGAGCGCCCGATCCGAATCAGCACCGGGCACCGGATTCAGGACCACTCCGGGAAGTGTTCACGTCCGCACGGACACAACTACGAGTTCGTCGTCGAGGTAACCGGCAACCTCACCGAACAGGGCTGGGTCGTGGACAAAGGCGATATTACCGAGATAATATACGATTGGGATCACCGTTTCTTGCTTGAACGAGGCGACCCGCTCATCGAGGCGTTTGAACAGAGCGGCGACGGGAACGCTGTCATCGTCCTGGAGCACCCACCGACGGCCGAAGTCATGAGCCTCAAGCTGGAAGAGAAGATGCTCGAAGCGTTCCCGGACACTGTCTCTGACGTCTTAGCTCAGCTTTGCACGTTGAAGTAGGAGCGTGACGTAGGCGGTAGCAAGGACAGATGATGCCGATTACGGACTTTCTGTCGTGCACGCGCGTGTTCGAC
>NZ_JAOPKC010000027.1:0-32988 GCF_025517535.1 Halapricum hydrolyticum | reverse complement strand
ACACCAGCGAGGGCAGAAGTCCCCCGCTGGAGGGGCGTTCTGTCAGTACGCCCTGAAGTCGGGGACGATGACCGTGAACGCGACTGACGTGGCGTCCGATGCCTACGTGTCGGCAGAACGGGAGTCCACCGACAAGCCAACGGCTTCAGCCGTTGGTCGCTGACGCCGGATCCCATCGGTACAGCGTCAGGGCGAACCCGGCTCCGAGTACCGGGAAGACGGAAAGCGCGAGGAAGGTCCCGCCAGTACCCAGCGCCGAGAGGAGATAGCCGGCGATCGTCGCGCCGGCCGCGCCGACGCCAAAGGAGACCAGATACGTGTACCCGTAGGACAGCCCGCGACCGTCGGGTGGCGTGTACACGGCGATCGTCGCCTGGTAGAGCGGCTGGAGTGCGAACAGGAAGAAACCGAGCAGGACGCTCGCGGCGAGCAACGGAACCAGTCCTACCCGGGCGGCAGGGACAAACGCAACGGCGATCACGACGAGGGCCGCGAACGTCCCGACGAGTCCGAGCGTCGGGGGAACTCGATCGGAGAGCTTCCCGCCGGTGTACTGGCCGGCGATGCCGACCATCAACAGTCCGGCGTAGAGGTACGATGCGGTGTCGAACTCGGCGGCCAGCGCGCTCTCTGCCCCGAAGACGCCGACGGGGTCGATCGGCGGCAGGAACTCGCCGAGCATCTCCGGCAGGAAGGTTAGCGTGCCGCGGTAGAACAGCCCGTTCGCCATTACGACCGCGAGTGCCAGCACGAAGCCGGCGGTCAAAAGCGCCCTGCTGTCGGCGAGTACGGACGACAGCGAGACTGCGCGGCCCGGCCCGCCGGCGTCAGACCCGCGGGCACTCGCATCGACGGCTGCCATCTCGTCGAACTCGACGATGGCGGCGTACCCCGCGACGGCGACCGCCGGCAGGACGAGCAGCCGGACGACGGTCGGCCAGTCGAACGCCAGCAATAGCAGCGCGGAGACGAGCGGCCCGAGCGCGATTCCGGCGTTGCCGGCCATCCCGTGGTAGGCGAAGGCCGTGCCGCGGCTCTCGACGCCGGTCGACAGCAGTGACAGCGCCGCAGGGTGGTAGACACTCGCGGCAACGCCCCAGCCGGCCAGCGCGAGCGCGACGGCGACCAGCCCGTTCGCGAAGCTCAGCGCCAGAAACGACGCGCCCATGCCGGCGACCCCGGCGGCGACGAGCCGCCGCGAGCCGAACCGATCCGCCAGTATCCCGCCCGGCAGCGCACCGATCCCGAACAGGGCGTAGCCGCCGGTGACAGCCAACCCCAGCTCCGCAGTCGACGCCCCGAACGCCTGCAGCCAGACGACGACGAAGATCGGGATCGACAGCTCGTAGGTGTGGACGAGCGCGTGTGCCGAACTCGCGAACGCGACGATCGATCGCTCGTTTCCGTCCATTCGATCAGTCCGTGGGTGCCAGCGGTCTTTATTCCGTCGCGTTCTGCTTTTGATGGCTGATCCGCTCGGCGACGACCGACGGCACGGTCGTCTCACAGACCCGACACTGCCAGCTCGGTCGCGTCGTCCCCTCGCGCTTTCGCAGATCTTTCTCGTTGTCCAGCAGCGCCCCACACCCGTCACAGGTGTACGTCGTGCGGGTCATACCCGGCCTTTCGAGAGCGGGAACCCTTGACGTTTCGGCCGACTCGACCGATTCCAGAAATATTTACTCACTTTCGAAAGAATATATACCGGCGGCGCATATCGATGGGTATGTCCCTCAGCACTCAGGCGATGACGGCCTGTCCGGTGTGTGGCAGTTCCGACCGAGAGACGACCGCCCGCGAGCGCGTGCCGGGCGGGACCGACTGGCGATACTTCGAGTGCAACCGGTGTGGCAACGAGTGGCGCTCGTGAACCGCCTCGGCCTGCCCCGCGTGTAGAAGGCCCGCCCTCGAACGGGTCGGACAGCCGGCTGCGCCGGCAGTCGGCCGACCGCAGTCTCCGCTGTCCGCAGTTTTATGCCTGCGTGAGCGAAACAGCATGACAAGAATGACTACCGGACGCATCAAGGGCAAAGTCGCCATCGTCGGAGCCGGCAACGTCGGTGCGACGACGGCGTTCGCACTGATGAACAGCGGCACCGTCTCGGAGATCGCGCTGATCGACATCGATCGCGAGAAAGCCGAAGGGGAGGCGATGGACCTCTCACACGGGGGGGCGTTCGTCGAACCGGTCGACGTCTACGTCGGCGACTACGAGGACTGCTGGGACGCCGACGTGGTCGTGATCACGGCGGGAACGAGCCAGAAGCCCGGCGAGTCACGGATGGAGTTGCTCGAACGGAACGTCAGTATCTTCGAGGATATGGTTCCGCAGATCACCGAGCGGATCGACCCGGAGACGGTCCTGCTGGTCGTGACCAATCCCGTCGACATCCTCTCGTATGTCACCTGGAAGGTTTCGAACCTGCCCCACGAGCGGATCATCGGTTCCGGGACAGTGCTGGACACCGCGCGGTTCAAGCAGGTCCTCAGCCAGCACTGCGACGTCGCCGCCCAGAACGTCCACGCCTACGTCGTCGGCGAACACGGCGACAGCGAAGTACCGGTCTGGAGCAGTGCGCATCTCGCTGGCATGCCGTTCGACGATTTCTGCTCGGCCTGCTTGCGGCAGTGTGGTCCGGACATCAAAGACGACCTCTCGGAGAAGGTCGCGGGTGCCGCCTACGAGATCATCGATAAGAAGGGCGCGACCAACTACGCGGTCGCGCTTGCGACGACCGAGATCATCGACGCGATCGTCCGCGACGAGGACACGATCCTGACGGTCTCGACGCTCATGCAGGGCCAGCACGGCCTCGACGACGTGTATCTCAGCCTGCCGAGCGTCGTCAACCGCCGCGGCGTGCGCCAGGTGCTCGAGTACGACCTGACCGACGACGAACACGAGCGACTCCACGCCTCGGCCGAGACCCTCCAGCAACGACTCGACGAGCTCGACATCCGGTAGCCCGGCTCCAGCTCGAACCGAACGCCTCTCGACGGCTGGCTCCAGTACCCGACCGGACCAACCGCGATCTCTCCGTCAGGACCGCTCGTGACAAATAGCCTGACTGTCCTGCGATACGTCCCCGGCTTCTCCCCCCGGTGACGATTCATCCCTGACGGGGGCCCCGTGACGATTCATCCCTGACGGGGCCGAGAGATCTCATCCGAAAGAGATCATTCCGTTTGCGGGAGGTCACTCCGACTGTGAAGGCGAGAACCCGCCCAGACCGACGTGGTCCGTCCAGACCACGAGGAAACTCGGGAACACGAACACTGCGACGACGAACGCGTAGACGATGGTCAGCGCCGTGATAGCGCCGAAATCCCGGAGGCCGGGCAGGAGAGCGAAAACCAGGACGCCGAACCCGGCGGCGGTGGTCGCCGCACTCCCGAGTAGCGCCCCGCCGGTCCCCGTCACTGCCAGTCGCATCGCGTTGGCGGGGGAGCGTCCGGCTTCGAGTTCCTGTGTATAGCGCGTCCCGAGGTGGATACTGTAATCGACCCCGAGGCCGATCGTGAGACTGGTGATCATCCCCGTCATCGCGTTGAACGGGATGTCGAGCAGGTTCATCGTCCCCAGGATCCACAGCAGGACGATCACCACGGGGACGACCGTCAGTGCGCCGAGGGTCGCACCCTCGCCGGCCAGTCGATATCCGGCGATAAGAACGACGGCGATGGTAACGAGCGCGACCGAAAGCGTCGTCACGAAGGTATCGAAGAGTTCGTCGGCGACGATTTCGAACAGGACCGGATTGCCGGTCGCGGTCGCCTGGACGCTGTCGCCGTCGATGACTGCCGCGACCGATCGCATCCCGTCGGCGACCTCGGCATGCGTGGCGTCGCCGCCCGTCATGACGACCAGTCGGAGGGCACGATACTCTCCGTCGGCCCGGTGGATCACGTCCTCGGCGTGTTCGGGTGCCGCCGCGAACAGCGCGTCGTAGACCGCATCGACGTTCCGGTCGGGCAATCCGTCGCTATCCGTGTCGGCCGCCCGCAGCGTCGTCGCGAACGAGGCGTTGTTGGCCGCTGCCCGTTCCATCACCTCGATCGGACTTCGAATCCGGGGATCGCCGGTCGAGAGTTGTTGAGTCACTGCACTCGCCCCTGCCTCCTCTCGGGCAGTGGCCAGGCGGTCGAGCGTCTCCGGATCGGTCACGTCCCCACGAACGAGCACGGATACCTGGGCATCTCGCCGAGCGAAGTGATCGTTGATATACGCCATGTTCTCCTTGACCGTGTACTCGTGTGGTTCGAGTTCGGCCGGCAGGTGTTCGGTCCAGGCCGGCGGATCGTCCGCGAGGAAGTCCTCCTGTGCGAAGCGCGTCTCGACACCAGTCGCCCCGTATAGTCCAGCCGTGCTCACCAGCACGACCAGCACGATCACGAACAGTGGGGCGGTCCGAGCCGCCCACGATCCCAGCGAGAGAAATCGGCTGAACCGCCCGCCGCCGGTGCCGAACGCCCGCCGTTTCCGGTCGAATCCCCGTGCTGCAAGCGCGCCGTCGATCTCGATCTTCAGCGCGGGGAGCAAAGCGCCGAAGACGACCAGTGCTGAGACGACCCCGACCGAACTGGCGATCGCAAAGTCCTGGATCGGCCCGACCGGACTCAGGAGGTTCGCCAGAAAGCCGATCGCCGTCGTAATCGTTACCCACATCAGTGCCACTCCGATGTCGGCCAGCGAGACCGTCATCGAACCCCTGATGTCGTCGCCGTTCTGGCGCTGTTCGCGATAGCGCATGACGACGTGGAGCGCGAAGTCGATCGAGAGTCCGATTAGCAGGACCGGAATAGCGACGTGCAACTGGTTGAAATCAATTCCGGCCCAACCCATGACGCCGAACGTCCAGACGAGGACGATACCCACACCGACCACTCCGAGAACGATATCGACGGGATCGCGGTAGGCGATGATCAGTGCCGTCAGGACGAACGCGAGCGCCAGCGGGCCGACGATCCCGAGGCTGTCTTCCATCGTCTGCGTAATTTCCCCACCCATCGCGCCGACACCGAACACCATGGCGTCGGCCTTCTTTCGGTCCGAGAACGACTCGGCGATCGACTGCATGGCCTGCTGGGAGTCGATAATCTCGGCCGGTGCCTGGTCAGGATCCAGAATGGGCGCGTCTTCGGTCCGCTGGGTGACGACGATCATCGTCGCGTTCGCCGTCGTCGATCCCGGCTCGTAGCCAGTTGGCATGAGTTCGAGCGCCCCGGCCGGCCCAGCGGTTTCTGGGTCCAGCAGGGTCCGGACCGTCCGATCGATGGTGGCCTGATCTATCGTCTCGAGACGGGCGATCTGTTCGTCGAGCGTCGGGCCGCCGGACTGTCCGACTGTCGCGTTCTGTGTCGGTCCCGGACCGGGTTCGGCGGCGATCACACTCCGCGCGACGATGTTCGCGACGCTGATCGACGTCGGCGCGTCGCCGAGCGTCCTGTTGATCGTTCGGTTGGCTTCGAGAGATCGCTGGAATCGAAGGGTTTCCAGCAGCGTGCCCTTTGAAAGAACGTTGTCGTCGCGCACGACGACCTGTGCGTAGGTTGCGTTGTCGTCCGCCGAGAAGTTGCGTTGGACGTAGTCGAGTGCCTTCCCGGCGTCAGAACTACTGTAGTACTGATCCATCGACGTGTCTTCCGCGAGTAGCCCGGCGCCTGATCCGACGACGGCAGTGAACACGAGCAGCAACACGATCGTCGCTCGACTGTGGGTTGCAATCGTGCCGGCGAGACGGTTGATCGGAGCCATACGTCGAGTGTGAGTCCATGAGTAAATAGTTTTTTCGCTCATGAATTCATGAGCGATGAGCGATAAGCTCATGTATTTTCGCATCGATCGGAGATCTATGCGAGGCTTCAGCGACGACGAGCGCGCAGAAATCAGGAGCGAACTCGTCGAGACCGCCAGTCAACTGATCGCGATCCACGGTTTCGAGAAGGTCACCGTGCAGGATGTGACCGAGCCAGTGGGGATCGCCGAGAGCACGTTCTATCGGTTTTTCGACTCGAAGGCGGATCTTTACACTGAGGTACTCCTTCGGGAGAACAAAGCACTGTTCGACGCGATAGAAGCCGAGGTGTCAGCGGATAGTCCGCCGGAGGAGCGACTGGAACGTGTCCTGGCAGTCTGGGCCAGAGAGTTCGAGGCTCGCCCGCTGTTGGTGGAGAGTCACCAGTCTCCTCAACGGATGCTGCGCTACATGGACGAACAAACCCTCGAGAGGGCCATGGAACAGTTCGCCGAGCGGGCAGTCCCGATCGTCGAAGACATCCAGACCGACAGCGATGGATTGATCGCCGAACTCGACCCGATGATGGTGATACACCTGTTTTCTGTGATCGAGCTTACGGTTGCACAGAAAGAACTGTACGAGCGGTTCGGTAAGGCCGAGTTCTCGGGGTTCCAGGATGCCCTTCGGATGACGCTAGTGCGGGGACTGCTTGCGGAGTGACGCGAGATCTGTGACGACGCTCCCGATAGCCTTACTACCACGGGAAGATATCAACCAGTAATGGGCGAACCAGAACTCGGTAAGGCCGACCGCGAGTTCTTCGAGCAGTACATCTACCCCCGCCTCGGGGCTGACCGCGAGGACGTGACGCTCGGGCCCCAGCACGGCGTCGACTTCGGGGTCGTCGAGATCGGCGACCGGGCCCTGGCGATGGCGACTGATCCCGTGTTCGTCATGCCCGCGGTCGGGTTCGAGCGCGCGGCGTGGTTCGCGTTCCACATCCTGATCAGCGACGTCGCCGTCTCGGGGCTGGATCCGGCGTATCTCAGCGTCGACTTCAACCTCCCGCCCGAAATCACCGACGGGGAGTTCGAGACGGTCTGGGAGACGTTCGACCGCGAGGCGCGCGAACTGGACGTGTCGATCGTGACCGGCCACACCGCCCGCTACGCCGGGTGTAACTACCCGATGGTCGGCGGCGGCACGGCGATGGCCGTCGGCGACCCCGACGAACTCGTCCGCCCGGACGGCGCGAACGTGGGCGATCGCGTGATCGTCACGAAAGGCCCTGCAATCGAAACGACGGGATTGCTGTCGATCCAGTTCGAGTCGCTGCTGGAGGGCGAGCTGCCGGCGTCGACGATCGAGGACGCACAGGACCGCTTCTACGACATGAGTCCGGTTCGGGACGCGCTGACGGCGGCCGCGGCCGGGCCGGTGACGGCGATGCACGACGCGACCGAGGGCGGCGTCTACGGCGGGCTCTTCGAGATGGCTCGCGCCGCCGGCGTCGGTATCGAGATCGAGCGCGACCGCGTCCCGGTCCAGCCCGGCGTCCGCGAGGCCTGTGACTTCTTCGGGGTCGATCCCTGGATCTCGATCAGCGAGGGGACGCTGCTGGCGACGGTCGACCCCGACGGCGTCGGAGACGTGCTCGACGCCTTCGACCGCGAGGGGATCCCCGCGGCCGACGTGGGCGAGGTCATCACCGGATCGGGACTGACCGTCGACGGTGACGCCGTCGACCATCCCGGGAAGGACCCGTTCTGGGCGGCCTTCGAAGAGCACATGGAGACACTGCAGTCCTGACCTGGGACGTGGGCGAAAACGCGATCGCCGTGGCCGAACAGTTTCCTCGGTCGATCTCGACCCCGCGCGGAGAGGCGCTGCACGCGACTAGCGCGACCGTCGTGACGGGGTTCGCGGCGGTCGCCGCCGCAGCCTACACGCTCTCGACCGGTGGGTATTCACTGACTGCGGTCGCGTTTCTCGTCGTCGGCTCCCTGGTGATCCTGGTCGGTCTCGGTCGGTGATTGAGAAAGACATCGCTGATGTCACGACCGATATCCCTCTATGCCCCGATATCGACGGCATAGTCCGACCGGACCCACGCGTCGGGATTGTCCCGATCGTAGATCACCGTCTCGCCGCTGCCGGTCTCGATTGCGGCGTACCGTCCGTCCGCTTCCGCCTCGGTCGCCGGTTTGTCCGTGGTCATACGTGCAATCAGAGTGGTGGGTGGTACCACACCACACGTATTAGATACTCATCGGCGCGGGACTATAATCGTTTGGGCCTTGGAACTGCCGACCGGCCTCGATACGCCCGGTCGGCGGGGCCCACCTTCGACCGGGCGACGGAACACGTCGCTGTTTCATCACGTCTGCACCGCGACCGACCGGTTCGCTGCCCGGCAGTCTTGCGCTCGTCTGACGTGAATTTATGGGCAATCGAGGACATCGACAGCATGGGCGCGCACAACGGCTTCGTTATGCCTCCCATCCTCATCGCGCGCCCGGGCACCCACTACCACCCCTCTCGTTTCCCTTTCTGCCTACGCTCCGAGAGTCGCCCTGATCTCGTCGAGTGACTCCGGGTCAGCCGTGATAGCGATGGTGTCACCAGCCTCGATCGTCGTGGCCGGCAGCGGGATCGACATCGGTTCGTTCGACCGCCCGTGTGCGTAGATGCGTGCGTTTCCGGGTAGCTCGACCTCGACGACGCGCGCTCCGATCACGTCCGCGCCGTCCGGGATGTCGATCGTCGCGACAGACAGCCGCTCGGTCAGATCCGCCAGGACGTTGAAGTCCCCGCCCAGCAGGGCCGTCTTGGCACCGGCCGCACCGAGTCGCTCCGGGTAGACGACCTCGTCGACCTCGCTGGCGTAGGCGTCGTAGATCTCCTCGCGGTAGTCCGCGTCGATCCGCATGACAGTGCGGGCGCCGTGGTGCTTGCCGATCATACACGCCGAGAAGTTGACGTTGAGGTCGTCGGTCAGCGCCGCGATCGCGTCGATTGTCGCGATGCCCGCCTCCTCCAGCAGCGACTCGTCGTCGCCGCTGCCCTGTAGCGCGGTGAATCCCTCCTCACGGGCGCGATCGACTTTCTCCGGGTCGATATCGACGATCGTGACGTCGTGGTCTTCGCTGCCGAGGATCCGTGCAGTACGGATGCCCACCCGACCGAAGCCGACGATGACGAACTTCATGGGTGTGTCATACACAAGCACAGGTAAAAACACTACGGCGATCCGAAGGGCGTTTACTCGCGGGCCTTCGAGTGGCAGGCGAGATGCGCGTGACGTTCCTGGGGACCAGCGGGGCCGTGCCGACGACCGAGCGCAACCCCTCCGCCGTCCTGGTGCGCCGGGAAGGCGAGCGGTTCCTGTTCGACTGTGGCGAGGGGACCCAACGGCAGATGATGCGCTTTTCGACCGGGTTCGACGTCTCTCACATCTTCGTCACGCACCTGCACGGCGACCACGTCCTGGGGATCCCCGGCCTGTTGCAGACGCTGGATTTCAACGATCGGACCGACCCGCTGGCGATCCACGCACCCCACGGGACGCGAAGCCAGCTCGAACAGTTGATCGAGGCCACCGGCGAACGCCCCACCTACCCGCTTCGCATCCACCAGGTCCGTCCCGGGGACACGGTCCTCGACCGCGAGGAGTACGCGGTCGAAGCGTTCGAGACCGACCACCGGACGAAGTCCGTCGGGTACGCGCTGGTCGAGGACGACCGCAAGGGTCGGTTCGACCGACAGAAAGCCGAAGAAGAACTCGGCATCCCGCCGGGACCGAAGTACTCGAAGTTGCACGCTGGCGAGCCCGTCGAGCACGACGGACGGACGGTCCAGCCCGAGGAGGTCGTCGGCCCGCCGCGACCGGGTCGACGGTTCGTCTACACCGGCGACACGCGCCCGACGGTCGCCACGGCCGAAGCGGCCCAGGACGCTGACCTGCTGGTCCACGAGGCGACCTTCGCCGAGGACCGCCGCGACCGGGCCGGACAGACCGGCCACACGACCGCGAAACAGGCCGCTGAGTTGGCCAACCGGGCCGGTGTGAAGCGGCTCGCGCTGACACACATCTCGACGCGCTACGCTGGTCAGGGCAAGCGACTCGAAGACGAGGCCAGCGCGGTCTTCGAGGGCGAGCGTGTGTTCGTCGCCGACGACGGCCAGGCCATCGACGTGCCGTTTCCGGACGCCGAGTAACCCCTCGTAGTGACCGGCGTCATTCTTCCCCCGGGGAACGAAAGTACACGACTGCGCCGCATCGAAACCGAACGGTTAGGTGCGTCCAGTCCATATTACGGGCAAATTGCGAGGAGGACTGACGCTCGACGAGGTCGTCGCCCGGGCCGTATCTGGCCAGTCGGACCGGGCTGTCCGTGTCGTCGTCGGTGGAGCGGTCACTGGCGTCGGGGTCTCCCTGTCGGCGATTATGACTGCTCGCATCCTGAATGGGTTTTCCTCGTCGCTCGGGCTGCTGTTCGGCGGCGTGTTCCCGCTCGCGCTCGCGGTTGTCGTCGCTGTCGCCGGCCTGTTGATCTGGCGATGCCGGTTGACCGCCGAGCAAAGCGGCCACGTCGGCTTCTGGTGGGCGGTCGGCACCGTCGTCGCGACGGCGACCGGATTCGCACTGGTGCTGTTCGAAGCCAGCAGCAGCGTCGAAGCTATCTATTCGACCGTCATCGTCGCCGGCAACGGCGCGAGCGGGGGGCTCGGTGGGTTGATCGTCGGGTGGTACGACGCCCGGCGGCTGCGAGTCGCCACGGGGCGCGAACGCGAACGCCAGCGGCTGGCCGACGAGCGCGAGAAACTCGCGCTGGTCAACCGGATCGTCCGCCACGACATCGGCAACGATCTGCAGATCATCGCGGGGGCGGCCGACGTTCTCGAACGGCACGTCGACCCCGACGGGGAAGACGCCCTCGAGCGCCTCCAGCGGACGGCGAGCGAAGCGATCGACCTCACCGAGCGTCTCCGGACGTTCGTCACCGCACTGGAGGACGAGGCCGACCTCCGGCCGGTCGCCGTCCAGCAGATCGTCCGCACGCAGGTCGACAACCTGCGGGAGCGATATCCGGGCGCGACGGTGTCACTCGAACAGCCGGTTCCGGACGCCGCCGTCCAGGCGGACGAACTGCTCGCGACGGTGCTGCACAATCTCCTGTCGAACGCCGTCACGCACAACGACAGCGACGATCCGCACGTGATCGTGACCGTCGAGGCCGGTGCGGAGACGGTAGGGATCCGGGTCGAAGACGACGGCCCGGGGATCCCCGAGGCGGAGCGAGAGACGCTGTTCGAGCGAGGTGAACTCGGCCCCGGTAGCGACGGCTCGGGCATCGGACTCTACATCGTCGACATGCTCGTCGACCGTTACGGCGGGTCGATCACCGTCGCGGACAGCGACGCCGGCGGAGCCGCCTTTGAGGTCGAACTTCTGCGCGTGGAATCGACAGCACGTACCGCGGCCGCGAGCGCACAGAAAGAGATCGCGGATCCGCCGACCTAGCGACTGGCCGATCGACCTAGCGGCTGGTCGACCTGCTGACCGAGCGGCTGGCGAGCGGACAGAGCGGGTCGCTGGCGAACGGATCGCCCGCGACGGCGTACGCACGCGACCGGGACCCGCCACACAGCTCCCGGTAGGCACACCGGCCACAGCGGCCCGAAAGCTCCTCGGTGTCGCGCAGCCGCCGGAACAGTTCCGAGTCGCGATACAGCGAGACCAGATCCGTCTCGCGGACGTTCCCGGCCGACTCGGGCAGGAAGCCCGAGGGATAGACCTCGCCGCGGTAGCTGACGAAGACGAATCCCGAACCCGCCCGTGTCGAACCGACCGAGATCGGCTCGCCCTCGATCTCGCGGGCGATCCGGCGGTACTGTGGCGCCTCGACGGTGATCAGCCGGAACGGCGCCTCGCGCTGGCGACGGTAGAGCCAGGCCATCCACTCGTCGGCCTCGGCGGGCGAGAGTTGCGTCAGCTCGGCTCCCCGACCGATCGGCACGAGGAAGAACACCTCCCACATCGCCGCCCCGAGTTCCTCGACCTGGTCGGCGATCGCCGGCAGCGTCTCGGCCGTGTTCGCGGTGACGGTCGTGTTGATCTGGATCGACAGGCCCGCCTGCTCGGCCCACTCGGCGGCCTGCTGGACGCGCTCGTAGCTTCCCGCTTCGCCGCGGAACTCGTCGTGACGCTGTGCGTCCGGCCCGTCCAGCGATAGGGCCATCCGGTGGACGCCCGCATCGGCGAACCGCTCGACGACGTCCCGCGTGAGATTCTGCGTCGGCGCGGGCGTCACTGCCGTCGGCAGCCCCAGCTCGGAGGCGTAATCTACCAGTTCGTCCAGATCCGGCCGTTCGAGCGGATCGCCGCCCGAGAAGACCAGGATCGGCGGCGGATGGCCGAAGTCCGCGACGCTTTCGAGCAGTCGCTTCCCCTCCTCGGTCGTCAGCTCCTCGGGATCGCGGTCGGGCTGGGCCTCCGCCCGACAGTGATCACATTCGAGGCCGCAGGCCTGGGTGACCTCCCAGGTGACGATCAGCGGCGTCCGCGAGAAGTCCCGGTCCATCGGCGAACCACCGGGATGGCTGGATCCCGACGGCGGATCGCGTGGCGGCTGGTCCATGCCCGTCTCTCGTTACTGCGTGCTTGTTACCGTTGCGCCGGTTCCCGACGAGTGCGAAGACGCGGTTCAGCGGACCCTGGCACGTGTGAAGACGCGAGTTCGGCAGACTTTCACTCGCGGATGGCCTACCGCAGCCCGTGTCTCAGCGACTGTTCCATCCGATCGTCCTCGGGCTGGCCTGGCTGTGGGTCACCTACCAGCTGTCGGTACTGGCGCTCGTGCTCGTCGGGACGGGGATCGGCTTCGCAGTAATCGATTCGTCTTCGGCGTACTGGGACCGGTGCCGGAGTCGCGAGCGAGCCCCTAGTCGCGGCAGCGCTGCCAGCCGTCGGCACCCTCATGGTGATTGCTGTCCCGATTCCGTTCCCGAAATACGTCGAGAGCGTTGCAGACATCGCGGCAATCACTCGTGGCCGGATATCGGCACCGGCTCGTAGGGCGCTTCGAGATACTCGATCTCGCTGTCGGTCAGGTCGATCTCCAGCGCCTCGACGGCGTCCTCGAGGTGTTCGATGCTGGAAGTGCCGACGATCGGTGCAGTCACCCAGTCCTTGTGGAACTGCCAGGCCATCGCGATCTGGGCCATCTTCACGCCCTTCTCCTCGGCGAGTTCCTGGACGCGCTCGTTTATCTCCCGGCCGCCGCCCTCCGGATAGGGACGACCGATCGAACTCTCGTGTTCGCCCCGCGTGGTCTCCTCGAACTCCTCGTGTGGTCTGGTCAGAAAGCCCGCACCGAGCGGACTCCAGGGCAAGACGTCGATGCCCGCTCGGTCACAGAGCGGGAGCATATCGCGTTCCTCTTCCCGGTAGACGAGGTTGTAGAGGTTCTGCATCGTGGCGAACCGCTCTAGCCCGAGCCGATCACTGGTGTGCAGCGCTTCGGCGAACTGGTAGGCCCACATCGAGGACGCGCCGACGTGTCGGACCTGGCCGCGGCGGACGGTGTCGTCGAGCGCTCGTAGCGTCTGCTCGATGGGCGTGTCGTAGTCCCAGCGGTGGATCTGATAGAGATCGACCGTCTCCATGCCGAGCCGATCCAGCGAGTTCGACAGTTCCTGCTCGATCGTCTTCCGGGAGAGTCCCTGAGAATTGGGATTGTCCTCGTCCATCTCGCCGAAGACCTTCGTGGCGACGACCTGGTCGTCGCGGTCGTACTCCGCAAGCACGTTCCCAAGGATCTCCTCGCTCTCACCGTTCGAGTAGACGTTGGCGGTATCGAAGAAGTTGATCCCCAGATCGATCGCGCGCTCGATGAGTTCGCGGCTTTCGTCCTCGTCGAGCATCCACTCGTCGCTCGACCCGAAACTCATGCACCCGAGGGCGATCTGACTCACTGTGATTCCGGTCGATCCGAGCGTCGTATACTCCATAACCCATCGCTGTTCTCGGCGTAGCCACTAAGGGTTACTGGCGCCGGGCCGAACCGCACTACTGCCGGCGCTGCCAGCCGTCGGCGGCCTCGAGTTGTGGTTCGACGGACTCGATGTCGGCCTGTATTGCCCCGTAGAAACGCTGGCAGCCGACCGGGGTTCGAACGCGCAACACGACGGTGTAGTCGGTCACGTCGAAGACGGACAGCGACCAGGAGCCGTCGGCGTAGACCCACTCGCTCCGACGGAACGATTCGTCGTCAGCAACGACCCGCTCGCCCAGTGGACTGCTCAGGCGGGTCAGCGGCGAGAGATCGAACGGGACGACCGACGGCAGCTCCGCACCGGCCGCCGTGGCGTCCGGTGTGCTGCGAAGGGACATACCTGACGGTTGGCGGTCGACTACCAAAAACCGTCCTGTTCGCTGGCGCACGGGATTTATATCGATCCAGGCCCCTACGAGAACCCGTGAGTACGCGAACAGGCGCTCTCGACGCGCTCGTGTTCGGCGTGGACGTCCAGAGCGGTGACGTCCGCGGTGACGCGCCCTCCTATGCGCTCGTGATCTTCGACGGCGAGTCCATCGAGCGAGACGTCGTCTCCTACCGGAAGCTCCGGCGGCTGATCGACAGCGAGGAGCCCGCGATCGTCGCCACGGACAACATGTACGAACTGGCCAGCGACAAGGACGCGCTGGTGCAGTTCCTGCGACAGCTCCCTTCCGAGACGAAGCTCGTGCAGGTCACCGGCGACGAGCGACCCGAACCGCTCTCGCGGGTCGCCAAGCGCCACGGCGTCCCCTACGACAAGGAGCCGATGGCCGAGGCCGAAGCCGCTGCCCGGCTGGCGGCCGCGAACGTCGGCTACGAGGTCTCGGCGTTCACGAACACGACGGAGGTCAAGGTCGCCCGGGGGCGCTCGACCGGCGGCGGTGGCGGCTGGTCGGAAGACCGCTACACGCGGCGAATCCACGGCGCGGTCAGGACTACCGCCCGGGAGGTCGAGTCAGAACTCGAGGCGGCAGGGCTGGACTACGAGAAAGACGTCACCGAGAAGTACGGCGGCTACGCCAACGCCGTCTTCGAGGTCGAAGGGCGACCGGCTGAGATCCCCGTCTCCGAGCATCGCAGCGGCGACACCCGGATCGAGATCGAGCGCGTACGACGGGACGGCATCGAGTTTCGGCCGCTGGCAAAGCGCCGGGACCACGTGCTGGTCGGCGTCGACCCCGGCACGACGACGGCCGTCGCCATCGTCAGCCTCGACGGATCGGTGCTCGACGTCTACTCGACGCGGACCGACGACGCCGCTGCCGTCACGGAATGGATCGTCGAACGCGGCCGGCCGGTCGTCGTCGCTGCCGACGTGACGCCGATGCCAAACACCGTCGAGAAGCTGCGCCGCAGTTTCGACGCCGCGGGCTGGGTCCCCGATTCGGACCTGCCGGTCGACGAGAAACAGCACCGCACTCGCGAGGTCCCCTACGACAACGACCACGAGCGCGACGCGCTGGCCGCGGCGCTGTCGGCCTACGACGACCACGAGGACCAGATCGACCGGATCGTGACGAAGGTTCCGCCCGAACAGCCCGTCGGCCCGGTCGTCGCCGACGTCGTCGCCGGCGACCACTCCGTCGAGAGCGCGCTGGCCGCCCGCGAGGACGACGACGGTGACGAGCAAGAAAGCGAGCCGAGTCACGAGCCACGGGAGCTGACCGCAGAGGAGAAGAAGATCAACCGGCTGGAGGCCCGGGTCGAACGGCTGGAGTCGCACAACCAGGACCTCAAGGACACGATCGCCACCAAAAACGAGCAGCTACAGGAGTACGAGCGAAAGCTCACGGAAGCCCGCAGCGAGCAGCGGACCGAGGCGCGCAAGCGACGGGAAGTCACGCGGCTCGAACGGGAGAACGACCGCCTGGAGCGGAAACTCCAGGACGAGCGCGAGCGCGTCGAGGAACTGGAGGGCAAGCTCGAACGACTGAAAGCTCTCTGGAAGCTCGATCACTCGAACTTCGCGGACGTCTCCGAGAAACGGGAGGGGCTCGTCCCGGTCAAGATCGTCGAGAAGTTCACCACGGAAGCGATCGTCGACGCCGACGAGCGGTTCGGCCTCGCGAGCGGCGACGTGATCATGTTCCGAGACGCCACCGGTGCGGGCCGCTCGACCGCCGAGCGCCTCGCCGAGATCGAACCACGGCTGGTGTTGCGCCAGGGCGGCCTCTCCGACGCCTCCGACGAGGTGCTGTTCGAGGAGCGGGTTCCGGTCGCCGACGCCGGGAAGGTAACCGTCCAGGAAGTGGACGAACTCGCGGTCGCCCGCGAACGCGAGGTCGAGGCCGCGATCGAGGAGTGGAACGACTGGGTCGCCGAACGAAAGCGCGAGCGTAACCAGCAGATGGTCGATCGACTCATCAGCGAGCACCGGGCGTCCGATCGCGGCGAGAGCTGATCCTGTCGGCTGTACGTTCGTGAAGATATTCGCCACCCCGGGGTGGCGAATCGTTTCGAAATGGTATAGCCGGCAGTATCACGCAGTCACCGCCCGGCCAGGTCAGTCGTCGTCAGCAGCCGGTTGGACTGCCTCTCGATCCGCGCGCGGCCCCTGCAGGTCGACGCCGGGTAGCAGGTCGCGCAGGTACTCGCCGGTGTAGGAGTTCTCGTCGCGGGCGATCTCCTCGGGCGTGCCGGTCGCGACGACCTCGCCGCCGTTCTCGCCGCCCTCGGGGCCGAGATCGATGATGTGGTCGGCGTTTTTCACCAGATCGAGTTCGTGCTCGATCACGACCACGGTGTTGCCGTCCTCGGCCAGCCGGTGGAGCACGTCGATCAGCTTGCGCTCGTCTTCGGGATGCAGGCCTGTCGTCGGCTCGTCCAGCAGGTAGAGGGTTTCGCCGGAGTCTTTCTTGCCGAGTTCCTCGGCGAGTTTGATCCGCTGGGCCTCACCGCCAGAGAGGGTCGTCGAGGGCTGGCCCAGCCGCATGTAGCCCAGACCGACGTCTTTCAGCAGCTTCAGCCGCCGGCGGATGCCGGAGTGGCTCTCGAAGAACTCGTAGGCCTCCTCGACGCTCATCTGGAGGACGTCAGAGATGGTCTTGCCCTTGTAGGTGACGTCCAGCGTCTCGTCGTTGTAGCGGTCGCCGCCACACTCCTCGCAGGGCACGTAGACGTCGCTGAGGAAGTTCATGTCGATCTTGACGTTCCCCTGGCCGCCGCAGGCCTCACATCTGCCCCCCTTGACGTTGAAGGAGAACCGCCCCTTCTCGTAGCCCCGCTGTTTGGAGAGTTTTGTCTCGGCGAACAGCTCGCGGATGTGATCGAAGACGTTGGTGTAGGTCGCGGGGTTCGATCGGGGCGTGCGGCCGATCGGCGACTGGTCGATCAGCCGGACGGTCTCGATCCCCTCGAGCCCCTCGATGTCGTCGTGCTCGCCGGGATTTACATCTGTATCGTTCATCCGCCGGACGAGTCCCTTGTAGAGAATCTCGTGCATCAGCGTGGATTTACCTGACCCGGAAACGCCCGTAATCGCGGTGAAGGTCCCGAGCGGGATCTCCACGTCCAGGTCTTTCAGGTTGTGTTGGCGAGCGCCACGAACCGTGACTGCGTCGTCGCCCTCTCGACGGGTCTCGGGCACCGGGATCGCTCGCTCGCCGGCGATGTACTCGCCGGTGACGCTCTCGTCGGTCTCGACCACGTCCTCGATCGAGCCGTTGACGACGACTTCGCCGCCGCGCTTGCCCGGCCCGGGCCCCATGTCGATGATGTTGTCCGCCCGGTGCCAGGTCTCCTCATCGTGTTCGACGACGAGCAGGGTGTTACCCAGGTCGCGCAACTCTTCGAGCGTATCTAGCAGACGGTCGTTGTCCCGCTGGTGGAGCCCGATCGAGGGTTCGTCCAGCACGTACAGCACGCCCACCAGCCCCGACCCGATCTGGGTGGCCAGCCGGATGCGCTGGCTCTCCCCGCCAGACAGCGTCGAGGCCTCCCGGTCGAGGGTGAGATACTCCAGCCCGACCTCCTCCATGAACCCCAGCCGGGCGCGGATCTCCTTGAGGATCTCCGCGGCGATCTTGGTGTCGCGCTCGTCGAGATTCGCTTCGAGGTTCCGGAAGTGCTCTAGGGCGTCACCGATCGACAACTGATTCACTTCGGTGATCGACGTGCCGTCGACCAGCACCGCGCGGGACTCGGCTTTCAGCCGCGTCCCCTCACACGCCGGGCACGTAGTGGTCGCCATGTACTCCTCGATGTGCTCGCGGGCCCGGTCGGAGTCGGTCTCGACGTGGCGGCGTTCGAGGTTGGGGATGACCCCCTCGAAGCGCTCGGTCTTCTCGCGGGTGCCGTTCTTGGTCGTCCACTGGAAGTGGACCTGCCTGTCGGTGCCCCAGAGGAACTGTCGGCGGATCTCCTCGTCCAGCTCCTCGAAGGGGGTCTCGACGGAGACGCCGAAGTGCTCGGCGACGTTGTCTATCTGCCGGGAGTAGTAGGTCCGGTTGTAGCTCCAGGGCTCGAAGACGTCCTTGAGTGGCTTGGAGGCGTCGGTCACAACGAGTTCGGGATCGACCTCTTTCGTCTCGCCGATCCCCTCACACTCCGGGCAGGCCCCGTGTGGGGAATTAAACGAGAAGCTTCGGGTCTCGATCTCGGAGATGTCGATCCCGCAGTGGGTACAGGCCAGCTCCTCGGAGAACTCGACTTCGAGGCGATCGCGGTCGCTGTGATCGGGGCTGTCGCCGGCTCCGGCTAGATCTCCGGTCGATCTCGCCGTCGCTCCACCCAGCTCCACGTCCTCGGGCGGATCCGGCAGGATGACTTTGAGGACCCCGCCGCTCTCTTCGAGGGCGGTCTCGACGGAGTCGGTGATCCGCGACCGGGCGTCGGGAGCGACCTTCACGCGGTCGACGATCACGTCGATCGTGTGGTCGTAGTTCTCGTCGAGGTCTGGCCGATCCATGGTGAGGTCGTACTCCTCGCCGTCGACCTCGACGCGGGCGTAGCCCTCGCTCACGAGGTCGTCGAACCGATCCTCGAAGGCTCCCTTCTGGTCGCGGACGATCGGCGCGGCCAGTTTCGCCTTCGTCCCTTCGGGCAGCTCGAGGATCCGGCTCACCATGTTCTGGGCGGACTGCTCGCCGACCTCCCGGCCACACTCCGGACAGTGGGGCACGCCGACCCTGGCGTACAGCAGTCGCAGATAATCGTGTAGTTCGGTGACGGTCCCCACGGTCGAACGGGGGTTGTTGGCGGCGTTCTTCTGGTCGATCGAGATCGCGGGGGAGAGCCCTTCGACGTTCTCGACCTGCGGTTTGTCCATCTGGCCCAGGAAGTTCCGGGCGTAGGCGGACAGCGACTCGATGTACCGGCGCTGGCCCTCGGCGTAGACAGTTTCGAAGGCGAGCGACGACTTCCCCGAGCCGGACAGGCCGGTGACGACGGTCAACTCCTCGCGGGGAATCTCGACGTCGACGTCCTTGAGGTTGTGTTCCTCGGCGCCGCGGACCTCGATGACGTCCTTGCTCATTCATCCCGTCTCAAGGGAGCGACTACTGAAACGCTGTCGGTTCTCGATCCGGCTGCGTCCGGCGCGCGAACTCGCGTCTGCCACGGGTGATCCCAAAGTGATTTGGTACCGTTTTCAACCCGTCTGCCGCCAACATCGCAGGTGAGCCGTCCGTATGATTCACTCCGAAGCAGATCTCACCGTCTCCGTTCCGCCCCGGGCCGCGTTCGCGTTCGTCGCGGATCCGTACAACCTCGTCAAACTGATCCCGGGGTTGGTTGCGGTGAGCGAGGTCAGCGAGCGCGCGGACGGCACCCGACGCGGCCGGTACCAGTACGAACTGGCGGGGATCTCGCTGACGGGCGCGTTCGAGGAGAGTCAACACGAAGAGCCGGCACTGCTGGTCCGGTCGCTCAGCGGCGCGATCGAGGGGACCTGGCGCTACCGGTTCGAAGCAGCCCCGGGTGGGACGACGATCTCCTACACGGCAGAGCTTGAGTTTCCCGAGACGGTCCTCGATCGACTGCCCGAACTCGCCGTCCAGGCGTACGTCGACGGCGAACTCCAGACCGCCATCGCCACCCTCCGGGCGTTTCTGAACGCCGGAGAGTGACGCCCTCACGAGGCGGGTCCCACGGGGCTTGACCCCGAGATGGTGAACTCGATCACGACTGTCCCTCGAAGAAGGCCGTCAGCAGTTTCTTCTCGGCGGCCCGGAGATGCTGGTAGAACGTCGAGGGGACGACGTCCATCGAGGCCGCGAGCTGGTCGCCGTCGCTGCGGCGCGGCCACTCGAAGAAGCCGCTGACGTAGGCCTTCTGGAGCGCCGTCAGCTGCCTGGCGGTCAGTTCGTCTTCGACAGTCGCACGGAACCCCTGGCGCGTCTGTGCGGGCTGATCCGATTCGTGATAGGCGACGAGCTCGACCGTCTCGTAGTTGTTCTCCAGTTCGTCGACGATCGCCCGTCCGTTCTGTTCGGTCGCGACTCTGAAGCGCAACTTGACGGCGTTGGCGTCGAACTCGACGGTCGTGATCTGTGCGCCGTACTCCGAGAGCGTGTTCACGAACGGCGGACTCTCGACGGCCACCTCGACCATCGGATCGTCGTCGTCAGCGAGGACGGTCGCCTCGATCACGTCGGGGATCGACTCGGCTGCCGTCACGACTGCTTCGATATCGCCCTCTACCTCGAACAGCAACAGCAGGTCGCCGTCGTGGCGGATCAGCGTGTTCTCGTGGACGGCCCCGTCGCCGAGCGCTTCCGAGAGGCGGGTCAACGTCGTCTCGTCGTGTAACTCGACGCCGATCTCGATCACCGTGTCGGTCGTCACGGTCTGTTTGCTCAGCAGGTCGTTGATCGCCGCGCCGATCGAGCGCCCCAGCGCCTGCAGGACGGTCGTCTCTTCCTCGTCGAACGACTGCGTCCGGCTGTAGACTGCCAGCACGCCGTAGGTCGTTCGCCTGTAGGTCAGCGGGATCACCACGCCCTCTTCGCCTTCCCGACAGCGCACGGGCCCGGCCAGCGAGTCGTCGAGACGCATCAGCGACTGCTCGTCGACCGCCGTCGCGAGCGGCGCGGCGTCGTCAGCGGTCAGATCGATCATGTCGTCGCCGTCGGCTCGCCTTCGGACGACGTGCGCCCCGGGATCGTACTCGCCGATCCAGGCCCGGGAGATCGCCTCGTCGTCGCCGATGCGCTCGACTGCGCGCTCGTAGATGTCGTCAGTCGAGTCGGCTGTGACGACGATCTCGGTGACGTCACCGATCAACCCGTTGATCCGGTCGAGCAGCCGCTGGAGGCGCTCGCGCTCGCGCTCGATCTGGAACTCCGCCTCCTTGCGCTCGGTGATGTCCTGCTGGAACGCGACGTAGTTGGTTACTTCGCCGTCCTTACCCCGGATCGGCGTGATCTTCAGCTGGTTCCAGAACAGCGTCCCGTCCTTGCGGTAGTTGCGCAACTCAACCGAGACCGGTTCACCCGTATCGAGGGCGTCCCTGATCTCGTGTGTCCGCTCGATTTCCGTGTCCGGTCCCTGGAGAAACCGACAGTTGACGCCGATCGTCTCTTCTTTCGTGTAGCCGGTGATCCGCTCGAAGGCGTCGTTGACGTAGATGAGCGGCTCGTCCGGCAGTGTCGCGTCGGCGATCGTCATCCCGACCGGCGCCTCGTCCATCGCGCGCTCCTTGAGTCGCTGTTCCTCCTCGGCGGTCAGGTCGCTGATGGGCATCCGCACGCGGCCGCTCTCGCCCGACCGGACCATGACGTGCTGTTCGACCCGTTCCGCGACGATTCCGAGCGCGTCGTCGTCGCTGGCGGGGACGTAGGCGGTCACGTTCTCGTCGACGGCCTGCCGGGCCACGCCTCCGTCCTCGGTCGCCGGCACGAGCACGACCGGAAAGGATGGCAGATCCTGTCGCACCGCTCTCAGGAAGGCGATCCCGTCGAATCCGGCCGGGTGGTGATCGACGACCGCTCCGTCGACGTCCCCCTCTGTCACGCGATCCAGTGCCGCCGGGAAGTCGGTCTCGACGACGACGGTCCCCTGAATAGCGCGTTCGAGCGAGCCGGCATCTACCGGGCCCGATCGAGGTGTCTCGCCCACGCGCAGGAGCCGCCGCGTCTCCGACGCCGCAGTCATGGCGACGTGCTACGGTCGGCGGTGATTTAAATCCGAGCCATGAGTCGGTCCAGCGCCGAACCCCCTCCAGTGCGATCCTCGACGACCGCTTCGGCGACGTGCTGGCCGCTGATCAGCGTCATCGGGACGCCGATCCCGGGGTTGGTGTAGCTGCCGACGTAATAGAGGTCCTCGACGTTCGACGCGCGATGCGGGGGGCGCAGCGGCCCGGTCTGTCTGAGCGTATGCGCGAGTCCGAGGGCCGTCCCCTCCGGATAGTTGTACTGCGTCCGGTAGTCGGAGACGCAGGCCGACCGCTCGAAGACGATCCGGTCGCGCAGGTCGACACCGACTTCCTCGGCCAGGTGCGAGAGCACCTTCTCGCGGTAGCGCTCGCGGGTCTCGCTGTCGTCGTCCAGCCCCGGCGCGATGGGGACGAGGATCACGACCGCGTGGTGGCCGTCGGGTGCGACGGCGTCGTCGGTCTTGGATGGCACCGACAGGTAGTAGGCGGGATCGTCCGGCCAGGCCGGATCGTCGAAGATCCGCTCGAAGTGGGGGTCCCAGTCCGGCGGGAACACCAGCGAGTGGTGCGCGAGCGGGCCGACCGACCCCTCGACGCCGAGGTAGAACATGATCGCGGAGGGCGCGTAGGTCTTGCCCTCCCAGTACTCGGGGTCGTGATCGCGACTCCCCGGCGAGAGCAACTCGCGCTCGACGTGGGCCGGGTTGGCGTTCGAGACCAGGACGTCCGTCCGGCGACGCCCCTCGCTCGTCTGCAGCGCCAGCCCGGTCGTCGTGTTCTGGACGTCGGTGACCTCGATGCCGGCCTCGTATTCGACGCCCAGCTCCTCGCCGAGCTCGACCAGTCCCTCGACGACGCTGTAGATCCCGCCTTCGGGATAGTAGACGCCCAGGTTGTAGTCGACGTGTGCCATCAGGTTGTACAGCGCCGGCGTGTTGTGTGGCGACCCCCCGAGGAACACGAGCGTGTACTGGAGTAGCTGCTGGAGCTTCGGCTCGTCGAAGTAGCTCTCGACGTGCTCCTGCATCGAGCCCAGCAGCGACAGCCCCCGGCCGGATCTGGCGACGTCGAGGTCGATCATATCGCGCAGCCGCGAGCGGTCCTCGTAGACGAAGTTCCCCATCCCGACCTCGTAGGAGTACTCGGCTTCCGCGAGATACTCGTCGAAGGTCTCGCCGCCGCCCTCCTCGTAGGCCGCGAAGATCTCCCGCGACCGAGAGACGTCAGGCGTCGTCGTCACCCAGTCACAGCGCGGCTGCTCGTCGAGGTCGTCGGCGTACGGCGACCCTTTCTCGGGCTGTGGCTCGGTCTCGGTGTAGAACACCCGGTAGTGTGGATCGAGCGGTTCGATGGTGTAGTAGTCCTCGGGCGCCCGGTCGAAGTGTCCGAAGAACCGCTCGAAGACGTCGGGCATCAGATACCAGGAGGGGCCGGTATCGAAGCGAAACCCCTCGGCTTCGATGAGGTTTGCGGCACCGCCGAGCCGTTCGTTCTGTTCGAGGACGGTCACGTCGGCCCCCGCGTCCGCGAGGTACGCGGCCGCCGAGAGCCCGCCGAAGCCACCGCCCATCACTGTCACGTCCGCGCCGTCGAGTGGAGTGTCGTCGAACATGGTCAGGGTACGTACCAGATTCCGCGATCGCGATCGTACCACGAACCGATGATGACGTGCGGAAGTGCGATAATACTAATGAAAATACTCCAGAACGCTACCAGCCCGATCGCGAGACTCTCGCCACCGAGTGGCTGGGGCGCAAGCGTCCACAGCAGTCCCGCCAGTCCGAACGTCGCGACGCTGCCGGCGATCAACACGCCCCAGGCCCCGAGCGCGACCAGCCGGGTGTCGTCGCTGTCGAGAATCGCGAGTACTCCCTCGCCGCTCGTCGACTCTGCGGGTTCGCTGTCGACGGCCGTCGTCCGCGCGACCTGTCGGGCCGAGTACCACAGCGGGAAGTACAATCCGACCGCGACGACGACCGGCACGACGGCGAAGTAGACGACCAGAAGCAGCGTCTCGGCGGCGTCGGCGACGTACGAGCCGGTCCCGGCAGCCTGGAGGTATCCGAGCGAGAGATGTGCGACCAGCAGCGCCCCGAACCCGCCGCCGATCAGCCACCGCGTCAGGTCGAAGTACGGACTCACGGCCGCGAGGCCACCGGGCTCGAAGATGTCGACCATGATCGCGCTGAATGTGTGGAACGTCTCCGGGAAGAAGAAGATCGGCACGGCCATGACCGCGCCGCCTCTGACCAGCGCCGCCAGCGCGCGCTGGGGCTTGCTCCGCAAGTGGTCGGTCCCGTAGGTGACGTCCATGACGTGCAGACCACCGTGGCCGCCCTTGGCGACCGCGACGCTGATCGCCAGCGCCAGCCCGACGATCGGCGCCACGAACAGCAGCGTGATGAACCCGGCAATGCTCGTCAGGTACAGCGCCACGTACCGCGACTGGAAGGTGACCGTCCGTCGGCGGAGGTTGTTGAAGTGCTCGAAGCCGCCGTGGGGGAGGTTCAGCGCGACCATCCCGAAGAGATAGACGAACGCTTGCGTGCGCAGCGACAGCTCGACGCCGGCGATCGTCGCCCCGGCGAACGCGATCGTCAGCGCGAGCAGTGCCACGCGTGAGACCGCAAGCGTCCTCCCGCCCGGAACCTCGGGGACGAGCTTCGGCACCGTCAGTCGATGGGCGTGTTCGGACATCGCCAGTAACTAGTTCCGGTTTCGGTATCAAAGCCGGACCAAACACGTTGGGCGCGATCGATCCCGTAGCCGTTTTGCCCCGGGGCCACGAACGACCTCGATATGGGGATCCGGCAACTGCGCTGTCCCGAGTGTGGCACCGACGCGAGCATGGGCCTGCCTCGGGACTCGACCGTTCACGGAATCTCGGCGACCGAACCGCCCGAATCCGAGGCGGACGACCGCAAGGTCAGGTCAGTCGCGTGCCCGAACGACCACGAGTTCTACGTCACGTTCACGTTTTGACCGGGCACAGATCACTGGATTTAAGTAATCTTTCTGTGACGAGCCGATCATGAGTCAGCGTGGGGAGTACACGATATCGGGAATCGATCTGACAGACGACCGCTACACCGTCGTCCAGTCGCTGGTCCGCAACAAGTACCGCGCCGAGGACGCCAGCGGGAACGTCGTGTTGCGCGGCAAGCAGAAGATGCTCAAGATGAAAGAGGAGTTCCCCTTCGTCGACAGCGACGGCAACGGGGTCTTCACCGTCAAGGCGGGGAGCATCATCGACGTCGCGGGCGATTACATCCTCACGGACGCCCAGACTGGCGAAGACGTCGTGATCCTCGACAACGACTATTCGATCTTCCAGGACACGTGGAAGATCCGCGACGCCCGCGACGAGCGAAAGCTCGCCGAGATCAACTCCAGGGGCGCAGCGGTCACGCTCGCCCGGAATACGATCCCGTTCGGCGGCTGGATCCCGCACAAATACGAGATCACGGACGTGGACGGGGATCACGTCGGTAACATCTCGGGGCAGTTCTCGCTGAAAGACACCTACGACATCACGATCGACGACGCCAGCGACGTCCCCAAAGAGCCGATCGTCGCCGCGGCGATGGTCATCGACGCGATTCAGGGGAACTGATTGTACCGATTTACCGCACCGACCGCCCCGCGTGCGGAACAGACGTCCAATAATCCGTCTGATAGGGACTGCTGTCGGTCCGGACGGCCACCCAACTGCACGGTCGAAGAGTGGTAGCCTTCAAATGCCTCCGCCTCCCACGGAGGAACAATGAACGGCAACAGTTTCGGTCGGCTCTTCGAAGTGACGACCTACGGGGAGAGCCACGGCGAGGCGATGGGGTGTACGGTCTCGGGCGTGCCTGCAGGAGTCGAACTCGACGAGGAGGACATCCAGAAAGACCTCGACCGGCGCAAGCCGGGCCAGTCGATGATCACGACCTCGCGGGACGAACCAGACGCGGTCTCGATCAAGTCGGGCCTGCAGGACGGGTACACGACCGGCACGCCGGTCGGGATGGTCATCCAGAACAAGGACGCACGCTCGGGCAAGTACGAACCGTTCGTTACCGCGCCCCGCCCCAGCCACGGCGACTTCACCTACTCGGCGAAGTTCGGCACCCGGAACTGGGGCGGCGGCGGCCGCTCCTCTGCCCGGGAGACCGTCAACTGGGTCGCCGCCGGCGCGATCGCAAAACAGGTCCTCGAACAGTCGGAGTACGACGTCCGGATCAAGGCCCACGTCTGCCAGCTGGGTGACATCGAGGCCCCGGAGGTGTCCTTCGAACAGATGCTCGAACACAGCGAGGAGAACGAGGTGCGGTGTGCCGATCCCGAGACGGCCGAACGGATGCGCGAGCTTGCCGACCAGTACCAGAAAGAAGGCGACTCCATCGGCGGCGCGATCTACTTCGAGATGCGCGGAGTGCCGCGGGGACTGGGCGCGCCGCGGTTCGACAGCTTCCCCTCGCGGATGGCCCAGCTGCTGTACTCGATCCCCGCGGTCAACGACCTCGAGTACGGGATCGGCCGCGAGGCCCGGACGACCGCCGGCAGCGAGTACAACGAGGACTGGGAGTTCGAGGGCGAGTCGCGAAGCGACTCGGAACCGTCGAGCGGCGACGAGCCGCGAGACAGCGGCGACCCCGTCCCCGTCGGCAACGACCACGGCGGGATCCAGGGCGGGATCACGACCGGCGATCCCATCTACGGCGAAGTGACCTGGCACCCGCCCGTCTCCATCCCGAAGAAACAGCAGACCGTCGACTGGGAGACCGGCGAACGGAAGGAGATCCAGGTCGTCGGTCGTCACGATCCGACGCTGCCGCCGCGAGCCGTTCCGGTCGTCGAGGCGCTGCTGTACAGTACGGTACTGGACTTCATGCTACTCGGTGGTCGGATCAACCCCGACCGGCTGGACGACCGGCCCGGCGAGTACGACACCGACTACCACCCCTCGAGTCCGGTCAACGACCCCGACGACGCGGACACCCACGCCGAGACGCTCGACGAGGAGTAAATCGTCTCCGAGAGACTCTAGTTCGGCTCGGCCTCGTCGCTACGCATCTCTTCTCTGAGGACGCGCCAGCGTCGCCGGGCGCAGATGATCGCGTCGAAGAAGACGATCACGAGCCCGGCGATTCCGAGCCACTGCAACAGTGGGTACTGCTCGAACAGTGGCGTGAAGTACGCCACGAGCACGAACAGCCCGATGTATCCGAACCGGGCGAACCGTCGTATACTGAACAGTTCGGAGCGTGCGAGCGCGTCGGCCATGACCGTCGTTGGGAACCGATCGGCAAGAACCTGTGGGAGAGAAATCGCCGCGACCGGGCCTGTTTTGCCCCTCCAGCCGGACAGCAGCACATGGACGCAAATCAGGAGTCACCGTACAACCCGTTCGGGATGGACGAAGCGTGTCAGAACTGTCCCGAACTGGCCGAGAGCCGGACGCAGGTCGTCCACGGCTACGGCGACGTGAGCGCGGAGTTCGCCTTCGTCGGCGGGTTCCCCGACGCCGGGGCCGACGAGGTGGGGATCCCATTCATGGGCGCGGGCCGGGAGACGATGCTCGAGATCCTGCGAGAGACGGGGTTCACGGACTCGCCGCCGGAGACGACAGAGCCCGAGATCGACAACGCCGTATTGACCTACGCCGCGCGGTGTCATCATCCCGACCGGAAGCCAACCGACGGGGAGTTCAGCGCGTGCGAGCCCTATCTCACGAGCGAACTCCGGATGATCAACCCGGAGATCATCGTCGCCGTCGGTCAGCACGCTCTGGAGGCGCTGGCCTGGGAGTACACCACTCGCAGTGCCGACGAGTTCGACGTCGAGGCCGAGCACGCGAGTACGGTCCGCGGACGCGGCTTCGAGATCGTGCCGATGATCGAACCGGCCGAACAGACCGACGCCCAGACCGACGCGCTGATCGAGCACCTGCTCGGCGTGCTGGGTCGGGACTATCGACAGACGAAGGGTCGGCGCGGTCGCTGACGACGCTCAACGAGAGACGCAACGATCGCTGATCGACGCCGGCGGCCGCGAGCGCCGTTTGGCAAGCGTTATGCCGGGCGGGGAAGTCACGTCAGATATGAACGTCGTAGTTACGGACGCCGTCGACGACGCGGGTCTGGCACGGCTGCGCCAGGCGGGTCACGACGTCGAGCTGGCCACGGACGCCGACCGCGAGGAGTTGCTCGAACTGGTCGCCGACGCACACGCACTGATCGTCCGGTCGGGGACGACCGTCGACGAGGAACTGCTCGATGCGGCACCCGAACTGGCCATCGTCGGGCGCGCAGGTATCGGCGTGGACAACATCGACGTCGAGGCGGCGACCGATCGCGGGGTCATCGTCGCGAACGCGCCGGAGAGCAACGTCCGGGCGACCGCCGAGCACACCGTCGCGCTGGCGTTTGCGACTGCCCGGAAGATTCCCCAGGGGCACATGCAGCTGAAAGACGGCTACTGGGCGAAAGGCGACATCCTCGGCTCGGAGTTCAACGGCAAGACGCTGGGCGTCGTCGGACTGGGCCGGATCGGTCAGGAGGTCGCCAAGCGACTCGGCAACCTGGAGATGGATCTGGTGGCCTACGACCCGTATCTCAGCGAAGAGCGGGCCCGACAGCTCGGGGTCGAACTGGTCGACGACATCGAGACCTGTTTCGCGCAGGCGGATTTCGTCACGCTGCACACGCCCAGGACGGCCGAAACGGACAGTTTCGTCGACGAGGAATTGCTGGCCGAACTCGAGGACGGCTACCTGATCAACTGCGCCCGTGGCGGGCTCATCGACGAGGCGGCCCTGGCGGAGGCCGTCGACGACGGCATCCTGTATGGCGCGGCAGTCGACGTCTTCGAGACCGAGCCGGTCGAGCCGGACAATCCCCTGCTGAAGGCCGAGAACGTGATCGTGACGCCGCACATCGCTGCCAGCACCGAATCGGCGAAACAGAACGTCTCGATCAGCATCGCCGATCAGATCCTCTCGGCGTTCGACGGCGACATCGTCACCAACGCGGTCAACGCCCCCTCGGCCGGTGAAGCCGTCTACCCGACGATCCGTCCGTACGTCAAAATCGCCGAGACCGCGGGCAAGGTCGCGATGCAACTGCTTGGCGGCCACGTCGAATCGGTCGAGATCACCTACACCGGGGACATCGCCGACGAGAACGTCGACGTCGTGACCGCGAGCGCCCTGCAGGGCGTGTTCTCGCCGCTGGAGTGGCAGGCCAACGCGATCAACGCCGAGCGGATCGCCGAGGAGCGCGGCGTCGACGTCACCGAGTCGAAGACCCGACAGGTCGAGGACTTCAACAACCTCGTGACCGTCGAGGTCAGCGACGGCGACCATTCGGTCAGCGTCGAGGGGACCCAGTTCGACGACGACGATCCGCGGATCGTCCGCATCCAGGGCTACCGCGTGGAAGCGATCCCCCACGGCCACATGCTCGTGGTGCGCAACCGCGACGAACCCGGCGTGATCGGATTCATCGGCTCGGTCATGGGCGAGTACGACATCAACATCGCGGGCATGTTCAACAACCGTGAGTCCCGCGGCGGCGAGGCGCTGACTGTCTACAACCTCGACAGCGCTCCCGGCGAGGAACTGCTCGAAGAACTCGCTGCGGACGACCGCATCATCGAGACGACGCACATCTCGCTCAACAACGGCGACTAACCGGTCGGCTGAGACCGCCGGCGTGTGGTTTCGAAGGCGCTCGGTTCCGTCTGGAGGATCTTTTCACGAGCGTGCGGCTGGTTGTATGTGCAACCCCGGCTGTCTGTACACGGCGCGGCGGCCCCCTCCGAATCGTAACCCCTTTAGTTGCCACCGGAGTACGGGTAGATGAGTCCGGGTAGGGTAGTGGACTATCCTCTTGGCTTGCGGAGCCAGGGACCGGAGTTCAAATCTCCGTCCGGACGTTTCTGCCGACGCAAAACCGCGAGTGTCGCGAGCGGTCCCCGTCGGCGTAACTTCACGAGGAGATTTGAACAGAGAAGTCGCAGCCCGGGAAGCGACCGTAGGGAGCGACCCGGAACGTCTTCACGAGTTCAAATCTCCGTCCGGACGTTCATTTCGTTCACGTCCGACGTGCCCTGCGCTACATTTTGCGACGCTACATGACGAGCGAAGCGAGTCGTCAGCGTCGCGTATGCGGCCAGAGGAAATGTGAACAGACGAGAAAGGCGCAGCGAAGCGAGCGTTTCTCGGCGAGTCTGTCGAATCACCTCGAAATGTTATAGCCGGCAGCATGACCCTGTAAGACTTGAAGGGGGATGGTACCCTGACCCTCGGAAGTGTTATCCCTCATCTGGCCATACGTTTGTTTGTAATGGCTAACGGTAAGGTTGATTTCTTCAACGACACAGGCGGCTACGGTTTCATTTCGACTGACGACGGCGATCTCGACGACGACGAAGACGTTTTCTTCCACATGGAGGACGTCGGCGGAGAGGATCTCACGGAAGGTACTGAGGTCGAGTTCGACATCGAGTCCTCCCCGAAGGGGCCTCGCGCGGCGAACGTCGTCCGGCAGTAATACCGAGACACGCTCGTCGCTCATAGCGACGAACACGATTCTCGATTTTTCGAACGGTCACACGTCCCAGCTGATGCTCTCTGTACACACCGAGAGAACGGTCCGTGACCGATACGCGCGGTGTATGCAGCACGACCACTGGATCTGCCACTTGCTGAGGTATTTGACGTGGTCGTCCCGGCGTTTCTACCGACGCGATACCGCAACCAACGCGAGTCGTCAGCGTCGCGTAGACGCACAGGGGAATGGAAATCTATAGCCCGCAGGCGATCGAATCTCGGGCCGATGATCCACACCGACGACCACAGTACGACAGAGTTGCTCGACCGGGCCGTCGAGTACACCGAGGACAACCCCGTCGACGCGGTCTGTGTGGCGTCGACTTCCGGTGAGACGGGAGCGAAAGCCGCTGAGCGGTTCGGCGAGGATCTGATCGTCGTCGGCCACTCCTACGGCTTCGACGAGGAGAACGAACAGGAACTGCAACCGGAACACGTCGAGGCTATCGAGGCAGCTGGCGGGGAGGTGTTCGTCGGGCCGATGATCCTCAGCAACGTCGGTTCGGCTATCGCTGAGCGCAACGGCTACTCCGGGCTCGACGTCGTCGCGGACACGCTGCGGCTGTTCGGCCAGGGGACGAAAGTCGCTGTCGAGTGTCCGATCATGGCCTGCGACGCCGGGCTCGTCGACAGCGGCGATCGCGTCCTCTCGATCGGCGGGACCGGCAGCGGTGCCGATACCGCGCTACTCGTCCGCGCGGCCAACAGTCGCGACTTCTACGAGACGCGCGTGCTCGACGTGATCGCCAAACCGGCCGACGAGGAGAACCTCATCTTCTGGTGACGCTTCCGGTTGTCCCGTCGTGAAGATCGCGGAGCGGCACTGTCGCACCGTCACTCGACACCGAACGCGCCACACCCGTAGACGTGCGAGACTTCGCCCTCCTCGTTGACGGTAACCTCGACGCTGGTGAGTTCCAGGTCGACGCAGTCGACAACGAACCATCTGACCACGGTGTCGCCGCTTTCGACAACGGTGACGAGCATCGACGACGGTCGGTCGGCGAACTCGAAGGCACTACCGCCCGTTCCGCCTGAGACCGCGAACGCGACGGAATCTCCAGGGTTGATGGGTTCGACGCCAGTCGCACCGTCGAGTGCGCCGGCCGGGAGTTCCTCGGGCGAGAGAACGCCCGGGTAGGTCCTGGAACTGCCGTCATAGTGGATGCGAACGCCGTCGTTTTCGGGACGTATCACTGATCCGGTGACCCGGACGTCGGACGCCGCCGTCACCCGGAACGTGACCGCCTCCGCGGGGTCGACCGTTACGGGATCGGTTGCTGGCGTTCCAACTGCCGTGGTCGGTGTCGGGGAATCAATGGGCGTCGTCGACGGCGTGTCGTCTCCGAGACTGATACAGCCAGCGAGGACGATGACGAGACTCAAAAAGAGCGTCGTGAGCAAACGCTGTCTCATAGTCTTCGAATACGTCGTAGATGATAATAAATTCGCACTGACAGTAGCTAGCAGCGAGGCAACTCGTGATCGTCGCGCGAAAGCACCATGAGCGTCCGATCCCAATCCGGGCGCATGGAGGCACATCTCCGGGCCGGGATCGCGATCTACAACGAGGGGTACTACCACGCCGCCCACGACGCCTGGGAAGAATACTGGATGGGGTTGTCGGAGGGCCCGGACAAAGACTTCCTGCAGGGGCTGATCCAGTTTACCGCCGCAGTCTATCACACGACCACCGAGAACTGGATCGGGGCGCGCAAACTCTCGACGAAGGCGCAGACGTATCTCGACGGGCTGGGAGACAGCTATCGGGGCGTCGATTTGCGGCCGGTCCGGTACCACCTCCGGGCACTCGAACGGGAGTCCGAGCGGGTCGGCAGCGAGCCGCCGCCCGCGATCGAACACGACGGCGACGCGCTCGGTTTCGAGGCGCTCAGCTTCGAGGCGACCGCCGTCGCCGCGACGGTGCTGGCTGAGGAGTGGGGATACGACGAGGACATCTTCGAGCGCGCCGCTGAGTACGCCAGCCGAGACATCGAGGACGGCAACGAGACGAGCCCGTTCATGGCGTTGCTTTTCGATTTCGTACGTGAGTCCCAGACTGGCGGCGAGAACGAGTCCGACGTCGACCACCGGGACATCATCGCCCAGCGCCTCGGCGAACACGTCGACCGTCGCGAGAGTCGCGAGGCCGACGTCGATGGGCTGTTCTAGTCGTCTAATCCCTCTGAATCGGTCACAGTGATACTGACAGGGAATAGGGGTCGATAGCGCCCGTGCAAGATGGAGCGCGCATAGTCAGCACGCCTCGGTCACGATACTGGTGGGTAAACGAGGCGGAGAGGACCTTCGATATCAGCGTTGATCCTGGTAGCATCGACGAGGCATGGAGTCGCCCTGTCTCTGCATCGCGTAACAGCCTGGTACGTACTCTATAACAAACTCAGCTTTGCACGTTGAAGTAGGAGCGTGACGTAGGCGGTAGCAAGGACAGATGATGCCGATTACGGACTTTCTGTCGTGCACGCGCGTGTTCGA
>NZ_JAOPKC010000026.1:0-38633 GCF_025517535.1 Halapricum hydrolyticum | reverse complement strand
TCGAACACGCGCGTGCACGACAGAAAGTCCGTAATCGGCATCATCTGTCCTTGCTACCGCCTACGTCACGCTCCTACTTCAACGTGCAAAGCTGAGTACTAACTGAACCTCAGCACGTTCGATTCTCGCCCGAGTATATCCCGGTGGCGATACTCCGACTCGCTACGAGGTTCTCAAACTACGATTCGGTTCCCCAAGACTCGTCCAGCGCCTCGACAAACTCGTGTGCTGGAGGCGATACAACTCATCGGTGGTAAACCGTTTCTTTCCCCATTCAGAATCCGCCGATAGATTCATCAGCTATCATCTCGTTCGAGATAACTAGATGGACAATGACGATGACCGACTTCATGAATCCCACCGCTGCGGAGATCGTCTTGGCGGCACAGCGTGGGGATTCTATCAACCGGATTTCGAATAAGATCGGCACGTCGTATTCGTGGGTCTACGACTGGATCAACCGATTGGACGGCGCAGAAATTATCACAAATACCGATAACGGGATTCGAGTCCGTGACTATGAGATGCGACGGCGCTACGAGGAGATGATGGGGACGTTGTACAGCCGCGACGAAGTTTCACAGGAGGACGCGTACGTGATCCCGCACTTCGCCGGGATGGAGTTTGCCTACACGGAGATCGATGCCACCTACGTCTGGACACACGGTGGATTCCAGATCGCCAGAGGTCACGACGACTACCCTGTGTTTATCGAGGTTCACGAGCGCGATGTCGATCGGTGGATCGAGTTCTTCGAGCGGTTCGGGGTCGACACGACCGTGGGTGAACGCCCGGACGCGGCCGATGTCGACGGGAGCGTCCACTACGTCTTGTTCCCGCAGGCAGCGGACATCGACGTTGAGTGGGTCGACGGCAATCCCGTGATTCCGTTGGACGACGCGGTCAGTCAGATGATGGAGACCCGGCCGGCGTACGAACCGGCGTTGGAGATGATCGCCGACGAACACGACGTGGACATCGACGCGAGACACCACGACCAGATGGCTGCTGACTGAACCACCCATAATGAGCCTCCAAGAGCGTCAAGCCGAACTTATCGACACACACCGCGCCGTACAGGATGAAGAACTACCGTACGTACTCGTCGGAGGTTGGGCAATCTCGGCGTTTCAGACCCGATTCACCACTGATGTCGATTTAGTGCTCCCTGAAACAGAACTCGACGCGTACGACGCCCTCCTCGGCGAGCTGGGGTACAGCAAAGTGTTCGATAACGACGTGGCAAACGTGTACGAGGGACGAATCGTCCGGTACAAAAAATCCGTCGGTGACAACGCGGTCGAATTCGACGCCCTCGTCGGCGCACTCCGCTGTCGGCAGACCGACGCGGAATGGTCGTACCGCTATCTCCACGAACACAGCATCGTCGAGTCACTCGAAGTAGCGGAGAGTCTGACAGCTCGGATTCCCGAGCCGGCGCTGCTGTTCGCGCTCAAGCTCCACAGCGGTCGGCTCGCGGATGCGCGGGATCTGGTGATCGTCGGTTCCGAGGCAGATCTCGACAGCATCGAACAACACATCCATCGCGGGAATCCGAGCCAGCTGGCCGAGCAAATCGAACGCGTGCTGGCGGAACTCGAAAGCGACGAGTTCGCTGACTCGTTCAAGGGCGTGTTCCAGCAGAAGGAACTCCCGGAGGGTAATATCGACGAACTGATCCAGTTCTTGCGAACCCAACGCGATAGACTCTGAGCGGGAATGGTGACAGGATCGGTGTCGGCGACAGTCCATCCGACGTGCATTTCAGGTTCGACCGCGTTTCACCGTGTATGAACGCGAATTCGCTTTCGGTTTCGACATCGAGCGGGGGGAGATACCCATGACAGGAAAAGACAAATACTACAACAAGGCCAAACAGGAGGGGTATCGCGCCCGCTCGGCCTACAAGCTCAAGCAGCTAGACGAGGCTGCGGGGTTACTCGGCGAGGGCAACACCGTGATCGATCTCGGCGCAGCCCCCGGCGGCTGGCTGCAGGTGGCTGCCGAGCGTGTCGGTCCCGAGGGAACCGTCGTCGGCGTCGACCGCCAGCGGATCGATCCCCTCGACGAGCCCGAGGCGACCGTCGAGTACGTCCGCGGGGACATGACCGACGAAGACACGAAGGCCGAGATCCGCGAGCGCGTCGGCGCTGGCGACGAAACCGGTGGTCCGGCCGACCTGGTCATGTCGGACATGGCACCGAACGTCACCGGCGAGTACAGCGTCGATCACGCCCGGTCGGTCCACCTGGCTCGCCAGGCCTTCGAGGTCGCGCTGGATCTGCTCGACTCGGGCGGGGACTTCGTCGCCAAGGTCTTCGACGGCCAGGATCTCGACGACTTCGAGGCCGACGTCGAGCGGGAGTTCGAGTACGCCCGCCGCGTCCGCCCGGACGCGACCCGCGATTCCTCTTCGGAGGTCTACATTGTCGGGAAGGGGCGGCTCACCGCTCCCGTCCGCGAGGGCGACACCCGCGAGGTGGAGATCGTCGACACCGGCCGGGACGGCGACGGGATCGCGAAGATCGACGGATTCACCGTCTTCGTCTCGGGCGTCGAGGAGGGCGAAACCGTCACCGTGCGGGTCGACGACGTGAAGCCGCGCTACGGCTTCGCCCAGCCGATCGAGTGACGAACGACGAGCGACGAAGTGGAGGCGACCAGCAGACGGATGACGAGCTGAAGGCGAGACGGTCGGTGGACAGACGACACGGGTGACGGCTGGTTCACGACGGTATCGGTAACTATTTCCGGTATATTCGGAAACTGGCTGACGAAGAGTATGCGAACCCGGACGTTTCAGCTGGCGGGTGGCATCGCAGTCGTCGCGGGACTCGCGGCCGCGAGCGTCCTGATCGCCGGCGTCGAGACGGCGAGCACGCTGACGGGGCTGGCGCTCGCGGACGCGGTCAATCCCTGTGCGCTCGCGGTCTTGCTGATCTTGCTGACGACGATTCTCACGCGCCATCCAGAGCAGCGACGAAAGACGCTCTGGGCGGGGCTTTCGTTCGTCGCGGCGGTATTCGTCAGTTACGTGATGTTGGGCACGTTGCTGGTGTTCGGACTCAAGTCGGCGACCGAAACCGTGAGTTCGCTTCAGTTCGAGGGGTTGCAACGGTTGTTCGGCGTCTTCGCTATTGTCATGGGGCTGTTGAACTTCAAGGACTGGATCAGCCACGGAGCCGGCGGGTTCGTCGTCGAGGTGCCCTACTCCTGGCGGCCGTCGATGCAGCGGTATCTGACCGACCCGCTCTGGCGATTCCGATCGGTCGTCGTCGGTTCGTTTCTGGCAGGTGCAGTCGTGACGCTCTTCCTGTTGCCGTGCACGGCGGGCCCGTATCTCGTCGCTGGCGGGATACTGGCCCCCTACACCTGGCCGGCGGCGCTCGCACTGCTCGCCATTTACAACCTGATATTCGTCCTGCCGATGGTCGCGATCACGCTCGTGGTTTACGGCGGCTTCGCCACCGTCGAGCAGATCAGCGGCTGGCGCGAGGAGAGCATCGAACGGCTCCACTTCGTCGCCGGAACGATCCTGTTCACGCTCGGCGTCGCGCTGGTCGTCGGAGTCGTGTGACCGCACCGGCTCTGATCGTCGACGCCAGCGGGAAACCGATAGATTATCGGCGGGAAGCGGCCAATTTTACCGGAAGGATGGCATCGGAGATCACGCGGATCATCGTCGTCGCCGCAGTCATGGGGGTCGCGGTCGTGGGCGTGGTCGCGGTCGCCCAGAACCAGCCCGGGGACCCGGGCTCCGGGGAGCCGATCGACAACGTGCAATCGGCCACTACAGTGGACGGAACAGCAGATGTGTGTGTCGTGTTCTTCTACGCGCCGGGGTGTCCGTACTGTGCGGAGGTCGAGGCGTATCTCGAAAGCGTGGCGGAGGAGCGGGAGATTACTGTCAAACAGTACAACGTAAGGACGGAGTCCGCCGAGTTGCTCATGTCGTATTACGACCGATTTGACGTGGCACAGAGAGACCGAGGGCCGGTACCGATCGTATTCGTCGGCGACGAGTACGCGGTCGGGAGCAAGGAAGGGAAAGCACTCATCCACGAGGCGCTCACGAGGGGCGAGCCCGTCGCATGTCCGGTAGTCAATGAGTCGGCTGAATCGGCGTCGGCTCCGCCCTCCCTGGCAGGTTGATCGCCACCGGAAAGCAGGATATTCTCTCGATCGAATACGGGTCGTTGATACTGCCGGCTGTATCATTTCGAAATGATTCGTCCCCCGAGGTAGCGAATCTCCTTCCGAATTTACAGCCGGCAGTGTGATAGTGATTACTGTAACGATTTACCGGTACGACCGCACTACTTCGTGCGATCGACCCGGAACAGACTTACAGTAATCACTATGAGTCGGTGGATCGTGCCGGTCGTCTCGACGGCTCCGGAGGCGAGTCTTCCTACTCGTTGACCCGTTCGAGGTACTGGTTGACGACGATCTGCCCCCTGGCGGTCAGGACGGGGCTGTTATCGCCGGACTTGACGAGTCCCTTCTCGTGGAGCGCGTGCAGGATTCGCCTGACGGCCTGTGAGTCGGCGTCGATGACGCTTGATAAGGAGATGCCGTCGCCGGTCGAGTACAGCGCGGCGAGTGCCTCCGTCTCGCGTTCACTGAGCGAGAGGTCCTGCAGCGATTCCAGCACGTCGTCGTACGTCCGGCGGAGGTAGCGACCGAGAAGCGACAGTTCGCGCGAGGCGTCGGTCGCTGCGACGGTCGTCAGCGCCTGCCCGTTGTCCATGTGAACGACGACCACTGCCGGTCGCTCCTGACCGTCGACGGGCCGCGTTCCACGATCGAAATCGACGATCGACGAGAGCGGCACCGTCACCGGTCCTTCCTCGGTATCGAAGACGACGCCGCCGGCTTTCAGCGAGAGGAGTCCACCGACGAACTCGGCGTCGAGAACGCGACCGCCGACTTTCGCCGGGTGCTTGATCGACACCGGCGTTCCGTTGAGCAGCGCCTTGAACAGCACTCCGGTGAACTTCTCGACCGCCGACTTCTCGGCGGCGACGACGGCCGTCGCCCGATCCGAGCCGCTCCTGTAGGCGATCGTCACCGGCGTCCCCGGCATCGGATCGACCAGTGCGGCCTCGTTCCCGCTCGCGACGTCGAAAACTCCCGTCAGCGGGATCGTCTCCCGATCGTCCGCGTTGGCTGCCAGTACCAGTTGCTCCTCGCCGAGGAGAACCCGCCCCTCGACCGGACTGTCGCGCTCGGACCCGGCGACGCTGAACCGGCCAGTGAAATCCGCGAGGACCGACGGCATATCCCGCTCATCGGGCGGTTCGTGTGAATCGACTTGAACGTTGGGCCCTGATTCTCAGTCGGGATATTTCGGCTCGCGCTTTTCGGCCCGTTCGAGTGCGGTCTCGACGACATCACGGACGTCGCCGTGGAAGATCGACCCGTGGCCGGCGTACATGTGCTCGACGCCGTCGGGCATCCGATCCAGCAGCCGACGAATACTTTCGATGAGTCGCTCGCGGGACTGGCCGGGCCGGTCGGTCCGGCCGAAACTCCCGTACTCGAAGGCACCGTCGTCGTGGACGACGACGTCACCGCTGAACAGCGACGACGGGCCCACGAGCGAGACGTGATCGTCGGCGTGGCCCGGCGTGTAGACGACCTCGCAGGACTCGTCGCCGACGGTGAGCGTGTCGCCGTCGTCGATCGCGTGTGTCCGGAGCGGGTGATCGTCGTAGGCGTACACGTCGACGTCGAACGCCTCGACGACGGCGTCGAGCTCGGCGACGTGATCGCCGTGCTGGTGGGTCAGGACGACGGCGTCGAGCTCCTCCGTGCGGGACGCGATCGCGTCGGCGACGCCCTCCATCGCGCCCGCATCGACCAGCGTCGTCTGCTTGCCGACTGCGAGATACGCGTTGGCGGTGAACGTCTCCGCGTCGGCCGTGACGTTGTACACGTCCATGGGCGAGGACAGGGCCGTGACGGGCTTGATACTGTCGACTGTCAGTGAATCGCCTCGGGGTCAAGCCCCGAGGCATTCTCCTAGACCGCTTGTAAACAAGCCGTCAATCGCGGGAAACCAGCACCACTGATCTATTTCCACCCCATACATACAGACAATTTTCAACGACATTTTTTGCACGCGAACACACATACCTAGACGAACATGGGGTTCGGGAGCTACGACGAATCCGAACAGGAGAACCAGGAGTACGACACGGACCTCGATGACGACGACGGCTTTTCTGCCGAGGAAAACGCCCACGACGGCGACGTCGAGTTCGAGTTCACGGCCTCGAACGACGAACTGATCGACCGTCTCTCGGACATCAAGGAGAACACCTGACGTGACCGGACCGGGAAGCATCGCCTCGAAATCACCATGAAGCCGGGGGTTCGCGCCCTCGGCGTGGCCGAGTCCTATCGCGAGGACACGAGCACGCTCGCCGGCGCGGTCGTGCGTGCCGACCGGGTCGTCGACGGCTTCGTTTTCGAACAGTGTACGGTCGGCGGCAGCGACGCGACCGCGTCGGTGATCGAGTTGATCGAACGGCTGGATCGCCCGGACGTTCGGCACGTCCTGCTGGCCGGGATCGCCCCTGCCTGGTACAACTTGCTGGATCTGCACGCGATCGCGGAGGCAGTCGAGCGGCCGGTGCTGTCGGTCTCTTTCGAGGAGAGCGGGGGGCTGGAGCCCGCCCTTCGGGACGCTTTCGACGGCGAGGCGCTCGCACGCCGGCTGGAGACCTATCGCGACCAGCCACCGCGGCGGGCGGTCGATCTCGACGACGAGACAGTCTACGTCCGGGCTGTCGGGTGTTCGGCCGAGGACGCCGAGCGCGTCGTGCGCGCCTTCACGCCGGAGGGTGGGCGACCCGAGCCACTTCGGGTCGCTCGGGAGGCCGCCAGGGCTGCCGACGTGTTCCGGCGCGAATCGTGAGGGTTCATACCCTCCGAGCGCGCAACCGGTGGCATGGACGAGAAGTTACGCGTGACCGACTGCGAGCGCTGTGGTGACCTCGTCGACTCGCGGAGTCGGATCGTCAACGGCGTCGGCCCGGCGGACGCGGATCTGCTGTTCGTCGGCGAGGCTCCGGGTGCACAGGAAGACGAGGAAGGTGAGCCGTTCGTCGGCCGCAGCGGTGACGTCCTCGACGACGCGCTGCGCGACGCCGGACTGGTGCGGGCGGACGTCCGGATCACTAACTGCGTGCGGTGTCGCCCGCCCGAGAACCGCGATCCGACGAGCGAAGAACTCGACAACTGCCGGGGGTATCTCGAGACGGAAATCGACCGCGTCGATCCCGAGGTGATCGTCACACTCGGAAAAGTGCCGAGCGAGCACCTGCTCGGACGAGACGTGGCCGTCACGGGCGAGGCGGGCGAGCTGTTCGACGTGCGGATCGCCGGGGAGACCCGGCGCGTCCTCGTCTCGGTCCACCCGGCCGCGACGCTGTACGATCGCAGTCAGGAGGCAACGTTCGAAGCGACGATCGAGCGCGCCGCCGAGTTCACCGACGGCGGCGACCAGGCGAGACTCGGCGAGTTCTGAGTACGAGAGTGGAACGTCGATTGCGCGAACGGAAAGGGACTTGACGACACTCCACCAACGACGTGTATGAGCAGCACGCGACAGACCGCAGCCGAGGTCGTCGTCGTCGACTACGGCCTGGGGAACCTCCGCAGCGTCACGCGGGGGCTCGAACGCGCCGGCGCAGACGTCGAGATCAGCGACGATCCCGCCGACTTCGAGGGCGCCGACGGGGTCGTCCTCCCCGGCGTCGGCGCGTTCTCCGAAGGAATGGACAACGCTGGCCCGTTCCGGGAGACGCTGATCGAACTCGCCGAGGACGGCAAGCCGCTGTTCGGGATCTGTCTCGGCATGCAGATGCTCCTCACGACGAGCGAAGAGGCTGAACACGCCGGCGAGGGCGACGTCGAGGGGCTAGACCTGATCCCGGGAGCGAACCGCCGGTTCACCGGGGATCGCAAGATTCCCCACATGGGCTGGAACGAACTGTCCGTCGAGCGCGAACACCCGCTCGTCGAGGGCGTCGACGGGGAGTACGCCTACTTCGTCCACTCCTACTACGCGGACCCCGACGATCCCGACGCCGTCGTGACGACGACCGACTACGGCACCGACTTCGCCAGCGTCGTCGCTAACGAGGCTGGCAACGTCTTCGGAACCCAGTTTCACCCGGAAAAGAGCGGCGAGACCGGTCTTCGGATTCTGCGGAACTTCGTGGATTACTGCGCGGAGCAGTGAACGTACGCGCCTGTGGCGCGTTTCACTCGACTGAACGCAGTGAGGTCGAGGTTGTTTTTGAACGGCGTCACTCGACGGGCTTCTCGGCCTCGATCCGCGCCGAGAGCAGCGATCCGCCGAGGTCGTATTCGTCGTGCCACTCGTCGATGACTTCTCGGCTGTCGGGGTCGAGTTCGACGCGGATATCGATGAATCCGGCCGCTTCGAGCAGGCTCGCGATCCGCTCGGGCGACTCCGCGCCGCTGATACAGCCTGCCAGCGATCCGGGGTCCTCGCGGACACTCTCTGGAAGCGAATCGGTCCGGACCGGATCGGTGATCGCCAGTCGACCGCCCGGCCGGAGGACCCGATAAGCCTCCTCGAACACCCGGTCTTTCGCCGGCGAGAGGTTGACCACGCAGTTGGAGATGATGGTGTCGACGACACCGTCGGCGACCGGCAGGTGTTCGATCTCGCCCAGGCGGAACGAGACGTTCCCGGCGTCGTTCGCTCGGGCGTTCGCACGGGCCTTCTCGATCATCTCCGGCGTCATGTCGACGCCGATGACCCTGCCTTCGGGCCCGACTTCCCGGGCGGCCAGAAAGCAGTCGAAACCCCCGCCGGAGCCCAGATCGAGGACCGTCTCGCCCGGCTCGAGGTCGGCGATCGCCGTCGGGTTGCCACAGCCCAGTCCGAGGTTGGCCTCGCCGTCGACGGTCTCGATCGCCTCGTCGTCATAGCCGATCTCGCGGGCGATCTCGGCAGCGTCGCTGGCTGTATCACTGGTGCCGTCGTCGCCGCCACAGCACGACGTCTCGGTACCGCCACAGCATCCCTCGCTCGCGGCGTCGGCGTAACGATCCCGGACCAGCCGCCGAACCGCACTTTCGTCGTTTGTCATTGGCGATCCCCTCGGACCGCGTCCAGCGTCGCCAGCAGCCGCTCGGCTTCGTCGGTCAACCCGTAATATCGCCAGTTGCCGTCCTTCCGTCGCGTCACCAGCCCCGCGGTGTACAGCCGCGAGAGCGCCTGGCTCACGGCACTCTGGCTGACGCCGACGGCCGATTCGAGGTCACAGACGCAGACCTCGCCGCCCGCGCCGTCGATCCGCCGCAGTAGTTCGTATCGCGTGTCGTTGCCCATCGCCGACAGCAACTCGACGTCCGCCGCCAGCGCCCCGGTGTCGACCGCTCCGACCGGCACACAGCAGGCCGTATCCTCGGTCGCCGTCTCGACATTGCCATCCATATTAACTATCTCTTATATTGTCTTTCTCTAATATAGATGTTTTGATCGTCGGTTGTTCGTCCGGGGACGGTCAACCGGAGCCCGGTCCAGAAGTCAGTCGGCTATCGAGGGCGATCAGCGGGCGTCGCGTCCGAGAACAGTCCGAACGGCAAGGACAATCAATCAGCTTCCTGTCCGAGAACAGTTCGGATAGCGAGGACGACGAGACAGCCCAGAACTGACAGTACCGACAGGTGGCCGATCGAGACGCCAGTGGTCTGTGCGAAGACGTCCGTCCCTGCGACGCGTTCCAGGTAGATCGCCATCGTCGATCCGCCGAACACGCCCAGCGAGACGAGCCCGACGGTGACGACGATCGCCAGGCCGCCGGTGACGATCGACAGCCCGGCGGCGATCTGCTCGACGTCGAAGACCGTCCGAGCCTGCGCTTCCGTCAGCGGCCCGCGGCGTCGCCGGTACCACCACAGCCCGGCCAGCAACAGGGCGGCCGTGACTTCGGTCACCCAGCCGACCACCCCCAGCACGAGCAGCTTCGGGGTCGCCAGGAACGGATCGAACGTCGGTACGTACTCACCGACCGACGGCGGATAGAACGCGTACAGCGGCAAGATAGTCGCCAGTAACGCGAGCAACACAGCCTGGTAGATCAGAACCCGTGAGACGGGGACGGTGATGACGCCCTCGGTATAACGGAGCCGCTCGTAGGCCGACTCCGAGAGGATCGCGTCGGTTATCGGATCCGCTGACGCCGAATCGTCCCGCATCGAGTCGTCGGGCATGTCACGTGGTAACGTTACTAGACGATAGTATGGCCAATAATCGTTTCGACCGGTCGAGTGCCTGCCGAGCGATGGTGGTCTCTTGCCAGCGGATGAGGATTCTCATACACGACCGTCACACCGAGACCGCAGCACCGTAGATGACGCTGACGAGAAACACAGTGGCGGCGAGGGCCTTCCCGGTGAGGATCAGCGCCTGCCGGACGTCCTGCGAGTGGGCCTTTTCGTCTTCGACGGCTCCCTCGGCGTCGTCGAATCCGTAGCGACCGGCCATCGCGTAGCCGGCACAGAACTGTCGCTGTGCCTGGAGTACGCCCAGGATACCGCCATACAGGAAGATGAAACTCCCGAGGAGGTACGTCTCGGGGTAGCCGGCGATCAGGACCGTTGCGATGTAGACGAACGCGACGGCGAAACTCGCGTATCCCAGCAGGCGACGCTTTCGCTGTTCGGCTCCGCCGATGTTGCACGCTCCGGGCTGGTACTCGGACTCGGCCATATCCGGGGTATGGACGGCGGCGGCAAAAACCTGCTCTAGGACTGTCGCATTGCGACCGCGTGCTGGAGCGCGCCGCCGAGTGCACCTGCGAGAGCGGGCAACAGGAGGTTGCCGAACAGGAGTGCGACGTAGCGCAGTGACACGGGCGTGTTCGAGACCGGCGTCGACGGGAGCAGGTATAGCGCCAGCGCCGCGAGTGTCGCTAGGCAGACCCCGATTCCGACGGTCGCACCGGCTTTCGCCGCTACCCAGCCGCTGTCGAGTCGGTCGGCCCTGACCGGGACGATCGCGCCGCCGGCGACGGCGACGAGCAGGACGACGAACGCGGGGGAGAGCAGTAACAGCGGGGGCGACTCACCGGACAGCGACAGCAGGGCGAGCACGGCACCGAACACGTAGATCGCTCCCGCATACCCAGGAACGGCGAAGTGTTCGGTCGCAGGCGGTTGCACGACGGCGACGAGGACCAGCGCGAAGAGATAGCCGGCGATCCAGACGCCGACCCCGACGAGAACGCCGGTGAGAAACGGGGAGGACGTACGGCGATAGGACATACGCGTGTCCGGCACGGGCGCGGATAAATACCTGCCGACGATGGGGCGGATGTCGGGAGGTGCCGACGATGGGGCGGATGTCGGGAGGTGCCGACGATGGGGCGGTCGATACCTGCCGACAACAGGTGGACTGGCCGCCGCGACGCTCGTTACCGACCCCCTATTTCTTGTCAGTCGGCTACGTTGAGCCGGTATGCCGACAGTCTACGCGGCGTTGGACGACCGCGTGCTCGCCGCTCGGGGGTCGTCGGGATCGTGGCGGACCGCCGTCCGGCTCCAGGGACGGGAGCTGCAGGCGCTCGCGGCGTCGCCGGCACGGCCGCAGCGAGTGTTCGTCGGCGCGGCCGGGTCGGGGCTGTGGCGAGGCACCGAGGACGGCCGGTCGTTCGATCGAGCCTGGCTGGCCGACGCACCGGGATCGGTGACGGCAGTGGCGGTTTCGCCGCACGACCCGGACGTGGTCTGGGTCGGGACGGAGCCGAGCGCGGTGTATCGGTCGGGTGACGCTGGCGAAACCTGGAGCCGGCAGTCGGGGCTGACGGACCTGCCGTCCTCGAGCGAGTGGTCGTTCCCGCCGCGACCGGGAACTCACCACGTCCGGTGGATCGAGCCCGACCCCCACAGCCGAGAACGGATTTACGTCGGGATCGAGGCCGGCGCGCTCGTCCGGACCGCCGACGGCGGGGAGACCTGGCAGGACCGACCCGCGGACGCGCCGCGAGATGTCCACGAGATCGCGACCAGTGGAGGGGACAGACAGCGCGGACGAGTGTACGTCGCAGCAGGGGACGGGTATGCCGAGTCGGCCGACGGCGGCGACACCTGGACGTTTCTCCAGGCCGGACTCGAGCATCGATACGTCTGGAGCGTCGCTGTCGATCCCGGAAATCCGGAGCACGTGCTGGTCTCGGCGGCCACCAGCGCCCACCGGGCACACGACCCCGACGGACAGAGCTATGTCTATCGGCGCGTCGGCGATCGCTGGGAGCTGACGATGGACGGGCTCGCTGGTCCGGACGGCCTCGCGCGGGCGGTGCTCGCGACGGGGCCGGACGGCGCGTTCTACGCGCTGACCAACCACGGCCTGTTCCGGTCGCCCACGGGCGACGGCTGGCACCGCCTGCCCGTCGACTGGCAGCAGCGGTATCAGGAGCTTCTCCCGCGGGGACTGGCAGTCGTCTGATGCTGTCGGCGCACGCTCCCGGAGGGGCTTGCCACTGCACGGGAGCGAGCCCGCTTCGGGGAATTTCAGGCCCGAGCCGGTAGAACGCGCGATACGCACGACTGCCCAGCATTTCTTTGGAACTGAGATCACGGGATTTTATCACTGCCGTTCAAGTATCACTATCGTGTAAGATGACTTCGAAAAGTGCGCGACTCATGGGTCCGGCCCTGATCTTTTCGCCATTCGGGTTCGTCGTCGGTGGTCCCGTCGGAGCCATCGTCGGGCTGATAGGTGGATTTGTCGTCGGTGAGCTGTACCACCGGCTCGCCGTTCTCGAACAGAAGGTCGAAGCCCTCGAAAGCCAGGAGTAGGCTCGAATACGACCGACCCACCACTTCGTCACAACTTCGTCATCGACCCGGGTGAGGACGGCAGCCGACAGTCAGAGACGCGTCGGCCCCCGATCCGTCTGTTCGTCTTCCAACAGCCACGCGAAGACGGGCACGTACGAGAGCCACGCCAGGAGGAAGCCGAGTCCGACGACGGCGTTACGCGCGCTCAGGGCAGCGTAGACCCCGTCCACGGTGCCGATCAGCACGACGACGATCAGCAGAAAGACGATTCCCGGCCGATCGAGCCCGTCGTAGAGCACACCGAGAAGCGATCCGAGCACGTACGAGAACGCGTAGCGACCGGCGGCCACGAGGAGCACGTCACCCCAGAAGAGTAGCTCGACCGGCAGACCGACATCGCTCTCCAGCCCCGCGAGCACCAGCCGGACGCTCCGGTAGAACGTCTCCTGGTGGGTCAGCAGGGCGACGACGGTCAGTGCGACCGTCAGTACGCCCACGACGCGGCCGGCGACGACGCCGACGCTCCCGGGCTCACTCCGCTCGACCATCGGTGGTGTCGAGACGCCGGAGACCAGAGTTCGTTACGCGACGACGACCAGTGGCAACGAGGGAACCGATCACCATGCTCTCCCCTGCAAGCGGAACCGTTTTCAACTTTTTCGGGGCCGCGTCTCCGGGTCCAGCAGGCGTCGTTTGCGGCCGTCGAGTATCGGACGGGGCACGGGCTATATCACGCTGGCTGGCGATACTGACGGTATGGACCGCGGAGACATCACGGATCGACTGCCGAACCTTTCGCTGGACCGAGTGCCGGGCATCGGCGGCGAGTCCGAACCCGAGCCGCCGGACTCGTTCGACGAGCCGATCGAACGGCCGGACGTGGCTCCACCGACTGCAGACACGCGAGACGAAAGCGGGCCGACCGACGAAGCGGCCAACGACAGCGTGGACGAGACCGGAGGCGACGACGAAGACGAGCCTGAAGAGGAGGAGGCGCCGTCACGGCGCGAACAGGCCAGGAAAGCGCTGCTCGGCGTCTCGGTCGGCGGGGCCGCGCTGGCCGTGCTGGCCGCAGTCGTGCGTCGATTGCTCGGCGAGGACGAATCCGAGGAGACGACCGAGGGGGACGAAGAGATCGTCGACGTCGAACGGAAGGAAGAACAGCCGGAGCCGGCACCCGACGCCGAGGCTGTCGCGACGGTCGTCGGACTGGCTTTCCAGGTGCTCGTGCGTCGACTCGTCGGCGAAGACGAACTGGAAGCGTAGCCGTCGACCGGACACCGACGACGCCGAACGCCGGAACTTCCAGGTTCGACAGTCTAAAGCGACCGGCCCCGGATCCAACAGGCATGGACTTTCACGAGGCGGCGAACTTCTGTCTGGAGCTCCGTCGGTTCCCGCCCAGACGCGAGACCGACGCCACCGAGGCGTTGCTGTCGGAACTGGGCGACCCCCACGAGGACGTGCGGGCGGTCCAGATCGCCGGGTCGAACGGCAAGGGTTCGACGGCCCGGATGCTCGAATCCACGCTGCGGGAGGCTGGACTCTCCGTCGGGTTGTACACCTCGCCCCATCTCGATGACGTGCGCGAGCGGATCACGATCGACGGTCGCAAGCTTCCGAAGGCGGCGCTGGTCGAGTTCGTCGAGCGGATCCAGCCGTACGTGACCGGGCGAGCAGCGGAGGGAGAATCGCCGACGTTCTTCGAGACGCTGACCGTGCTGGCGCTGTGGCAGTTCGCCCGCGCCGACGTCGACGTTGCGGTCCTGGAGGTCGGGATCGGCGGCCGCTATGACGCCACCAGCGTCGTCGACCCGGTCGCCAGCGCCGTCACCAGCGTCAGCCTCGAACATACCGAGCTACTGGGCGAGACCGTCGAGGAGATCGCACGCGACAAGGCCCACGTCGCACCCGAGGAGGCCCCGATTGTGACCGGCGCGACCGGATCCGCACGCGCGGCAATCGGTGAGGTCGCCGGCGATGTCGTGACCGTCGACGAGAGCGACGCCCACACGACGTTCACCTATGGCGGCGTGGTAGGCACAGACGGACAGGTCGAACTAGACGGCGAGGGGTTCCACGTCGAGACGCGGCTACCGCTACCGGGCGCACACCAGGCTCGAAACGCGGGCGTCGCCGCGACGCTAGCTCGGCAGGTCGCCGACGTCGACGAGGCGACGCTGGCGACGGGGCTGCGAAACGCCCACTGGCCCGGCCGGTTCGAGGTGATGAGCCGGGAGCCGCTGATCGTCCTCGACGGGGCGCACAACCCCGGCGGCTGCGAGCAGGTCGCCGAGACGCTCGGCGAGTTCGCGTACGACGACCTCCACCTGGTGGTCGGTGCGATGGTCGAGAAAGACCACCTGGGGATCGCCGCTGCTCTGCCCGAACCCGACCACGTCGTCGCCTGCCAGGCAGATGTCGATCGGGCCGAAGACGAGACGGTCGTCGCGGCCGCGTTCGAGAGCGAGCATCCCGATGCGACGGTCGAGACGCGCTCTGACGTGGCGGGCGCACTGGAGATGGCACTCGAGGCCGCCGACTCGGACGACGCCGTCCTTGTGTCCGGCTCGCTGTACACCGTCCGGGAGGCCCGCACGCGCTGGACGCGAGCGACGATCGAAAAGCGGATCGACGATCTGGACGACGCTCGCGAGACGCTCGCGGGTGCGCACGTCACCGACGCGGGCGTCTGGCGGATGCGCGGGAAGGGCGTCCACCGCGCGGTCAAGACGCGCGTCCAGCCCCGTCAGGCCCAGTATCTCAAGGAAGAGCTACTCTCGCTCGGCGGGGAGTGTGCGGTCTCGGGGCTGAACAACCAGGACGAGGAGCCGCTCGACGTCGTGATGATGGCGACGATGGCACAGTTCAAACGACTGATCGGGAAACTCGACGGCCAGCCCTACGGCCTCTCGCCGTTCGCGGATCGCCTGCGCGAGCACCTCGGGATCGGCGTCGAACCCGACCGGCGGGGCTACCCCTGGGAGGACGGGACCGCGATCATGGGCGTCCTGAACGTCACGCCGGATTCGTTCCACGACGGCGGCGAGTACGACGCCGTCGAGGACGCCGTCGCCCGAGCGGAAGAGATGGTCGACAACGGCGTCGACATCGTCGACGTCGGCGGGGAGTCGACCCGGCCCGGCGCGGACCCGGTCCCGGTCGAGGAAGAGATCGACCGGGTCGTGCCGGTGATCGAACGGATCGCCGAGCTGAACGTGTCTATCTCGATCGACACGCGCAAGGCCCCGGTTGCGGCGGCCGCCCTGGAGGCGGGCGCGGACATCCTCAACGACGTGTCGGGACTGGAAGACCCCGAGATGCGTCATCTCGCTGCCGAATACGACGTCCCGGTCGTGGTGATGCACAGCATCGACACGCCGGTCGATCCCGACCGTGAGGTCCACTACGACGACGTCGTCGAGGACGCCATCGACCAGTTGAAAGAGCGCGTGTTGCTCGCCGAGAAGGCCGGGTTAGATCGCTCCCAGATCCTCGTCGATCCCGGGATCGGGTTCGGGAAGACGCCCGCAGAGGACTTCGAGTTGCTCGGCAGGATCGGCGAGTTTAGGGCACTCGGGTGTCCGGTGCTGGTCGGACACTCACACAAATCGATATTCGGCCACGTCGGGCTCGACGCCGACGAGCGGATGGCCGCAACCGTCGCGGGGACGGCGCTGGCGGCCGAGCGCGGTGCGGACGTGATCCGCGTGCACGACGTCGAAGAGAACGCTGCCGCCCGGGACGTGGTCGCCGCCGCCGACGATCCCGGGTCGTTCGGCGGGGAGTGAGCACGCCACGACCCTGCACGCCGGGACAAGACACTTTCCGATCGTCCCCGACCGACCGCTATGGGCGAGGACCTGTCCCGGGCCGTCCGCGAGGCCTACGACGAGATCGCCGAGGAGTACGACGACCATCGGACGAGCGACGACACGGACGTCCCGGTGCTCGAGGCGTTCATAGAGCGACTGGGGCCGGACGCACACGTCCTCGACGCCGGCTGTGGCGCGGGCGTCCCGGTCACGACGGCGCTGGCCGAGCACGCGACGGTGACGGGGCTGGATTTCTCGCGGGCACAGCTTTCGCTAGCTGGCAACCGGCTCCCTGGCACGGCGTTCGTCCGGGGCGACATGGCCCGATTGCCGTTCGAACGTGACACCTTCGATGGGTTGGTGGCCTTTTACTCGGTGATTCACGTTCCGAAGGAGCGCCACGCGACCCTCTTCGAGGAGTTTCATCGCGTGTGTCGGTCCGGTGCACCGGTGGTACTCACCGTCGGCCACACCGACTGGGTGGGGCGGAACGACGACTGGATGGGGATGGGCGCGGAGATGCGGTGGGACATCCCCGGTATCGAGCGGACGAAGCGGCTCATGCGTGCGTCCGGGTTCACCGTCGAGGGAACCGAGACCGTCGCCGACACCGTCGCGGAGGACGCCGACGCCGCGAAACCGTTCGTCTGGGCGCACGCCTGATCCGACGAGGGCGATCCGTCGTCACAGAACCCCGTACTCGTCCTGCAGATCCCGATACAGTTGCAGGTACGATTCGAGGACGGTCCCGTGGTCGTATTCGGCCCACGAGTCGTCGACTGTGAGGTGCTCGAACTCGCCGGCGTCGACGATCGCGTCGGCGAGTTGCTGTGGCGTCGTCACCCGGTAGCCACGGTCGTAGTTCTCGATCAGTTCGTGGGCGCTGGATTCGGCCTGATACTCAACGATACCGACACAGCCGGCGGCCAGCGCCCACAGCAGTTCGGTAGCGAACTGCTCGCGATACGCAGTCTGGACGAACGCGTGTGCCCCTCTGTAAATCGAGAGTCGCTCCTCGCGGGAACACTCGCCGACGAACTCGACGCGGTCGCCGATCCGCAGGTCTTCGACCTCCTGCTCGTACTCCTCGCGGGCGGGCCCGTCGCCGATGATCGTCGCCGACCAGTCACGGTCCCGAAGCTCTGCCAGCCCCAGCAAGAGACTCTTTACGTTCGCCGTCTCGTCCAGGGGATGCGCGAAGGCGACGTCGACGTCGTTGGTCGGCTCGACCGAACGGACGAGTTCCATGTCGATGCTCTCGGGAAGCGTCAGCAGACGGTCGTCGGCGACGCCGTGCTCGCGGAGTTCGGTGCGGACCATCTCCGACGGTGTGACGATTCGGTCGGGTACCGACAGGGCGCGGCCGGCCCAGCGCGACTCCGACGGATCGGTGTCGCCGAAGAACTCGACGACGAGCGGCGCGCGCGAAAGCGTCCCCCCGACGTTCGCGGCGACGACCTGCGAGGCGGGCGTGGGCAGCGCGTGGATCACGTCGGGGTCGAACCGGGCCAGCGCCCAGGGGAGTCGAAGCGCGAACGACGTCGGCGCGGGCGCGTCGGTCACCCCGCGGTAGATCACGCCGGCGTCGGTAGCCGTCTCGCGTTCGCCGTCCCAGGTCCGGGCACAGAAGACGGTCACGTCGTGGCCGCGTTCGGCGAGCAGGCGGGCGAGTCGCTCGAAGCGACGCGTCCCCGGCCTCTCGTCGTGATGAGTCGTCTCCATCGAGACGAACGCGACCCGCATATCTCCGACGTGGGGTGGGATCGATAAAAAGACGGGCGGTTTCCCGTGCACGGGAAACGAAGGGACGGGCGATCGGGACGGGCGTCACGCGGAGTCGACGCGGATCTCGAAGCGCGCACCGCCCTCGTTGCTCTCGGCAATCTCGATTTCCCACCCGTGGGCGGTGACGATCTCGTCGATGATCGCCAGCCCGAACCCGGTGCCGGTGGTCGCCGTGGAGTAGCCGCTCTCGAAGACGTTCGCCCGCTCGCTTTCGGGAATCCCCTGTCCGTCGTCTTCGACGTAGAATCCCTCGCCGTCCGAGAGCGGACCGATACGGACGGTGACCGCCGTGTCCGCGTCGGGATGGCCGTGCTCAACGGCGTCGTCGGACTGCGTCCGACTGCTCGAAGAACTTCGTTCCTCGTTGTCTCGACGAGCCTGCGAGTCGGGGCTCGTCGAGCCATGCTCGACGGCGTCCTTGAGAGCCTGCGATCCAGAGGCTGTGGGGCCGTGTTCCACAGCGTTGCGAAAGAGATTTTCGAGCAGCTGCTGGAGCCGGTCGGAATCGGCAGCGAGCGTGTACTCGCCGACGATGTCGAGGTCGGCACGAATGGCGTCGACCATCGCCCAGGCGTCCTCGGCGAGCGTCGCGAGACTGACCGTCGTCGGCTCATCAATCGGCTGTCCCTGCCGGGCGAGCGCGAGCACGTCGTCGATGAGCCGCTCCATCCGGGCGAGCGCGTCGGCGACGGTCTCCAGGTGTTCGTCGTCGCGCTCGGCGCGGGCCAGCTCGAGGCGTGCCATCGCCACGCTCAGCGGGTTTCGCAGATCGTGGCTAACCATGCTGGCGAACGACTCCAGGCGATCGTTCTGTCGTTCGAGTTCTCGTCGGTAGCGCTCGCGCTCGGTGACGTCTCGCAGCACGATCAATCGGCCGAGTTGCGGGCGGTCGACCGCGAAGGGACGCTCGGAGACGCGATAGTAGCGGATGCCGTCCGAGCGCTCCAGCGCGACGATCGACTCGTCCGTCTCGAGCGCGTCGGCCACCTCGGGTAGCGCCGACCACAGCGGTTCCCCGAGCGCATCGCCACCCTGCAGGCACGGAAACAGCGACTCGGCGGGATCGTTGTACTCGCGGACGCGATCCGTCTGATCGAGCAGGATCGTCGGCTCGTCGCGGCCGCCGGTCACCTGGACGGCCTGGAACTGATAGAAGTAGACGAACAACAGCCCGACGGCGAAGACGGCCACGCCGATCGGTTCGTACGTGATGTCGATGAGATACGGCGTGGCGAACCCGACCACGTCGAGGGCGACCGGCAACGCGGTGACGCCGACGAGCGCGAGCAGTGGTCGGGTGTCGTAGCTGACCTGTCTGAACCGCTCGAACAGCATGAAATAGCCGATTATTGATAACCCGTAGGTCAGCCCCAGCACCAGCCAGTGGAACAGCTGGTGACGGACAGCGAGATGCGGGAACGGGTAGGTGACGAAGGCGGCCTCGTAGTAGAGGTGGTGGTAGGGATTGGTCACCTTCATGGCGACGATCACCAGGAAGACCGCGACGAGAGCGACCTGCAGGTTCCGGTCGCGATGGAGCGTCCGGCCCGTGTACGCGGAGGTGAAATACAGCCACGGTCCGACAGCCGCGAGCCCGACGATGAGCCCTACAGTGTAGAAGCCCAGCGAGAGATCGGCCGTGGGCGCGAGCAGAAATCCCACGTGCGCGGTTGCCCAGCCGCCAGTGGTGAGCAACAGCGCGGCGAGCCCGCGCCGCGTGTCGGGATCTTCGATCCGTGGCGTCGCGGCGACGCTGGCGTAACTGGCCACCGCGGCGGCCGCGAAGACGGCGACGTAGGCGACAAAGAGCGGGTCGAGCGACGGACCGAGTGTGACTACCACGAGGACGGTACGTACCGGGACCGTAGAAAGGTTTGCGCCTGTGCGGTCGACTGGCGAGCGGCCACACAACGCCTTTGACGGCCCCGGCCCTCGGTCGAGAGGATGACCGCGCAGTTCTCTCTCGAACGGTATCTCAACGTTCGTAGCGCCTACGGCGCCTCGCTTTCGGCCGACGGAACGCTCGCCTTTCTGATGGACACGACCGGAACGTCACAGGTCTGGACGCTCGACGAACCGGGTAGATGGCCCCGCCAGCGCACGTTCGACGAGGAATCGGTCGGGTTCGTCTCGTGGTCGCCCGAGCGGCCGGAACTCGTCTTCAGCATGGACGAAGGCGGCAACGAGCGGGCCCAGCTGTTCCGACTGGACGCCGAGAGCGGGGAGATCCACCACCTCACGGACATGCCCGAGGCCAAACACCGCTGGGGCGGCTGGAGCCACGACGGCGACCGGGTCGCCTTCGCTTCGAACCGCCGCGACGAATCGGTCTTCGACGTCTACGTCCAGGGCCGCGAGGAGCGCGGGACGGACGCCGAACGCGTCTACGAGGGCGACGGCTGGCTCTCGCTCGCCGGCTGGAGCCCCGACGACGATCGCCTGCTCGTCGTCGAATCCCACTCCAGTTTCGACCAGGACCTCTATTCGCTGGATCTCGACACCCGAGAACTGACTCACCTCACTCCACACGACGGAGAGGTCCGATACCAGAGCGCCTGCTGGGGGCCTGACGGCGACGGGATCTACCTCGTGACCGATAGCGACGCCGACACCCTCTATCTGGCCTGCCTGGACGCCGAGGGGGAGCTTGAGACCGTCGCGGACGGCGGCGACTGGAACGTCGACGGCGTCGCCCTGGACGAGGAGTCGGGACGGCTGGCCTACTCCCGGAACGTCGACGGGTACACCGAACTCGCGGTGGGGGAACTCGACGGGCCAACGGAGATCCGGGAGTTCCCCGAACCGGATCTGCCGGGCGGGCTCGCCGGCGGCGTCTCCTGGAGCGACGACGCCGACCGGTTCGCTGTCACGGCGACCGGACGGGCCGACAACGCCAACGTCTACGTGGTCGAGACCGAAACCGGCGAGACGACGCGCTGGACCCACGCTCCGACGGCCGGCATCCCCCGGGAGTCGTTTGTCGGATCCGAACTCGTCCGCTTCGAGAGCTTCGACGGGCTGGAGATCCCTGCGTTCTTCTCGCTTCCAGAGGATCCCACACCGGGCGAGACGCCCGTGATCGTCGACGTCCACGGCGGTCCCGAGAGTCAGCGGCGCCCCTCGTTCTCGGGGCTGACCCAGTACTTCCTCTCGCGGGGGTACGCCGTCTTCGAGCCGAACGTCCGGGGATCGACGGGCTACGGGAAGGCGTACACGCACCTGGACGACGTCGAAAAGCGCATGGACTCGGTACGGGACCTGCGAGCCGGCGCGGAGTGGCTGGTCGATCACGAGGCGGTCGATCCCGATCGCCTCGTCGTCGAGGGCGGCTCCTACGGCGGGTTCATGGTTCTGGCGGCGCTGACTGAGTATCCCGACCTGTGGGCGGCCGGCGTCGACGTCGTCGGGATCGCGAACTTCGTGACGTTCCTGGAGAACACTGGTTCCTGGCGACGAGCAATCCGGGAGGCCGAGTACGGTTCACTCGAGGAAGACCGGGAGTTCCTCGAATCGATCAGCCCGACCAACCGCGCCGATCGGATCGAGGCGCCGCTGTTCGTCATCCACGGTGCGAACGATCCCCGCGTGCCAGTCGGAGAAGCCGAACGGATCGTCGAGGCTGCCCGCGGCAACGACGTCCCCGTGGAACTGCGGATCTACGAGGACGAGGGCCACGGGCTGAGCAAGCGCGAGAACCGGATCGACGCCTACACCGACGTCGTTGCCTTCCTCGACGAGCACGTGTAGCAGTTCCCGGTGACCTCACTCGCTCTGTTCCTGGTTCTCGCCTTCGAGAAAGCCGTGATACGAGCAGACGTACTCGTCGCGGATGATCTGTTCGTCCACGATCTCCAGGCCGAGCGCGTCGAGTTCCTCCGCGATCCGGTTGAGGTCGTCGTGTGACTTGCCGATCGCGTTCACGTAGACGTTGCGCTTGCCCGTCATGATCTCCCGAACGGCCGTGACCCCGTGGACGTCGCGGGCCGATTTCGCGAGTTCGTCTCGCTTGGTCACCGGCGCCGTGCAGATGATCTTCGTGTACAGCGGGTACCCGGCCCTGTCGTAGTCGATGTCGATGTGATAGCCGCGGATGATCCCGCTGTTTTCGAGCTTGTTGAGCCGCGTCCGCACCGTGCTCGAGGACAGATCGAGCTTTTCGGCGATATCACCCGAAGACGTGTGCCGTGCGTCCTGCTGGAGGTAGTAAAGAATAGATCGGTCGACAGCGTCCAGTTCTCCGTCTTTCATCTATTGCTGGAAGCGTACCACATGCACAACTATGGGGTTTTTGCTCTGTCCTGCCCGCTGCCGACCGTGTTTCGTGGTACCTCTACACAACCATTTGGAAGACGATTAGGTATATTATCGTATTCATTCCGACGAAGCGTCAATAGCAACCGTGTCTTTATGACGATTCGTCTCATAAACTCGAGCGAGAGACTTCCCGCGAACCAGCAATGAAAGAACTCGAACGCGACCTCGGACTTCCGTCGGTACTCGCGATCAGCATCGGTGCGATGATCGGCAGCGGTATCTTCATTCTGCCGGCACTCGCGTTGAAGATCGCCGGGCCTGCGGTAATCGTCGCGTATCTCCTCGCGGGCCTGCTCGTGGTTCCCGCTGCCCTCTCGAAGTCCGAGATGGCGACCGCGATGCCGGAGGCCGGCGGGACCTACATCTACATCGAGCGCGGGATGGGGCCGCTGCTCGGGACGATCGCCGGCGTCGGGACGTGGTTCTCGCTGTCATTCAAGGGTGCGCTGGCGCTGGTCGGCGGCGTCCCGTACCTGCTGCTCATCTTCGACCTCCCGCTGAAACCGGTCGCGCTCGGGCTGGCGACGGTGCTCATCCTGGTGAACCTCCTCGGCGCGAAACAGACCGGCCGGCTCCAGGTCGCGATCGTCGTCGTCATGCTGGCGGCGCTGGGCTGGTTCGCCGCCGGGAGCGCCCCCAGCGTCCAGTCGGCCAACTACGCGAACTTCTTCGCCGACGGCGTCGGCGGCTTGCTGGCCGCGACGGGGCTGGTGTTCGTCTCCTACGCCGGCGTCACGAAGGTCGCCAGCGTCGCCGAAGAGGTCGAAGACCCTGACCGGAACATCCCGATCGGAATCCTCGGCTCACTCGCGTTCACGACGCTTCTGTACGTGGCCGTCGTCGCCGTGATGGTCGGGATCACCGATCCCGGAAGCGTCGCCGGCTCGCTGACGCCGGTCGCCGTCGCCGCCGAAGCCACGCTCGGCCAGGCCGGAGTCGTGGTCGTCATCGTCGCGGCCGTCCTCGCGCTGGTTTCGACGGCTAACGCCGGCGTGCTGTCCTCCTCGCGGTATCCCTTCGCGATGAGTCGCGACAAGCTGGCACCGCCGTCGCTGTCGACCGTCAGCGATCGGTTCGGGACGCCGGCCACGTCGATTACGCTCACGGGAGCGGTCATGCTGGTCCTGATCGCGTTCGTCCCGATCCTCGAGATCGCGAAGCTCGCCAGCGCCTTCCAGATCATGGTGTTCGGGCTGATCAACGTCGCCGTGGTCGCGTTCCGCGAGGGCAGCGCCGAGTACGAGCCCGCGTTCACCTCGCCGCTGTACCCCTGGATGCAGATCTTCGGCGTCGTCACGGGCGTGCTCCTGTTGACCCAGATGGGGACGATCGCACTCGCCGGGGCGGCCCTCATCACGCTCGGAAGCATCGTCTGGTACGTCGTCTACGTTCGACCCCGCGTCCGCCGGGAGGGCGTCGCGCGCGACGCGATCCGGCGGCGCGTCGGCCGGGACGCGATCGCGGACATCGAATCCGACTCCGTCGAGGGGTCACACGACGTGCTCGTCGCGCTGACGAAAGACCTCGGGGCCGACCGCGAGCGTTCGCTGCTCTCGATGGCTGCCGACGTCGCTCGTCCGAACGACGGCCGCGTGATCGCCATCCGATTCGAGGAAATCCCCGACCAGGCACCGCTCACCGACGACGTGACCGCCCAGTCGTCGGCCGATCGCTCTTTCGAGCGTCGGATCGACGAGTTCGCCGCGACGTCCGGGATTACGATCGACGCCGAAGAGATCGTCAGCCACGACACGAAACACGCGATCGTCAACGTCGCCGAGGATCACGCCGTGGACACGATCCTCACCGAACACGAACCGCTCCGGCTCCGCTCGCGGCTGTTCGGCGACCCCGTCGACTGGGTCGTCAGACACGCCCCCTGTGACGTCCTCCTGGTCGACAATCTCGGCTACGACGACCCCGAACACGTCGTGCTATCGGGGGATGGAACGCCCTACGGATCCAGGTCCGTCACGCTCGCGGAGACGCTCGCGACCGCGAACGACGGCACGCTCTCGCTGTGGTACCCGGCCGATCGCGACAGGACTGACCGCCACGAGGAGACGATCGCCGACCTCGAACGAGAGATGTCGGAGATGCTCTCGGTTCCCGTCCGGTCCAGGGCCGTCCGCCCCGACGGCGGTCGGGACTCGTCGCCAGACCTGGTCGTCCATGAGGGGGCCGATCACCGACTCCGCCACGTACTGCTCGACGATAGCCCGCCGTCACCACCCACCAGTGCGACGACCGTCACCGTCTACCCGAAGGCCACCCGGCGGCCGCCGCTCGGACGCCGGCTCCTCGAACGGTTCGTGTTCTGACTGCCCGGACGATCACGATTCTGCTGCCGTCAGTATCGCGCCGGCGAGAACACTTTCCGGTAGTAGCTCTTGACCCGAGCGAGCAGCGAAGGGTCCTCGTCGTCCTCTCCGTCGCGCTCGTCGAGTGATACCGCTTCGTCTCGATCGACGACCATACAGAACGTGCGGGTGCCAGCGGCAAGAATCTACTGTCGGCCGGACTCGTACTATCGCCCGACCTCGCTCTCGACGTACTCGATCGCTTCCCCGGGCGTCTCGACCGGTTCGAGGTCCTCGACGTCGTGGGTGTCCAGTCCCGCGACTGGCAGCCCGCGATCCAGCGAGAGGGCGATCTCCGAGAGCGTGCCGGTCGAGCCGTCGATCGCGATGGCCGCATCGCCATTCAGGACGACCAGCGCGTTGCGGGCGTTGCCCATCCCCGTGGCGATCACGGTCTCGACGTATTCGTTGGCCGCGGCCCGGTCCTCGCCGGGGAGCACGCCGATCGTGTGGCCGCCCGTCTCGATCGCACCGCGACAGACCCCCTCCATGACCCCGCCGAGTCCGCCACAGACGACCTCGTGGCCGCGCTTGCCCAACAGTCGGCCGACGTCACGGGCGAGATCGTAGTGCTGTTCGCCGACGCTGCTGCCGCCGATGACGCTGACGCGCATGCCCGACTCTGGGCGGCCACGAGAGAAAAAACCAGCCACGGAACGGCGAGCTACGACAGACGTTCGCTCCGGTCGCGCTATTGGCTCTCGTACCACTCGGCGAACGTCTCGAGCGCCCGACCGCGATGGGAAACAGCGTTTTTCGCTTCGGGCTCCATCTCCGCGAAGGTCTGGCCGTCGTGTTCGAAGATCGGATCGTAGCCGAACCCACCGTCCCCGCGCGGTGGGACGATTTCGCCGCTCACCCGTCCCTCGAAGGTTCGGACCGACTCTTCGTCGGTGCCGTCACAGTACGCGACGACCGCCCGGAACGCGGCTCCGTGGTCGTTTTCGGGTTCGACCAACCGCCACACGCGTTCGATCCCGACAGTCCCCTCGACGTATGCGGAGTACGGCCCCGGAAACCCTCCGAGTGCGTCGACGAACAGTCCGGAGTCGTCGACGAACACCGGCTCGCCGACTTCCCGGTAGGCCTCGCGCGCCCCGTGAGCGGCGATCGCCTCTAGCTCGGAGCTCTGTATCTCGGTGTAGTCGAAGTCGAACTGCGATACGTCAGCATCTAGAAGCGACTGGGCCTCCCGGACCTTTCCGGCGTTGCCCGTCACGAAGTGCAGCATACGCGGACGGACGCGTCCCCGGAGGTTAGAAGCGTCGTTCTCCGGTCGCACTCGGCTTGCCAGCTATTCGGTCGGGACCGGCCCGTGTCCGATCACGTCGCGGACGGCCGACTCGAAGGTCTGGCGTCGATCGAAGTACGTCTCGTCGATTTCATCGAGGACGTCGCCGAGTTCGCGCGGTCCGTCCGGCGTCCGGATCGTGGTATCGCCCTCGCGACGCCGGACATCGCTCTTCTCGATGCCCCACATCAGTCGTGCTGAGACCTGTGCGATCGGGACGCCCTCTACTTCCTGGCCGCCACCGAGCTCGACTGCGGGTTCGTCCTCCTCCTCGTCGTCGCTCATACCACTCTGTTCCGGCCCGTGGCGATTAGAGCTTTCGGAGTCGGCATGCGAACATCTCCCGTGTACCGGCACGCTTGCGCCCGACGTTCGCTATCGTCCAGCGTTTGCACGCCGGCCGACGCTCACCAGCGTCCAGCCCTCGCTGCTGGCACGTGTCTGCCGCTCGTCTGACGGGTAGTTTTGACTGTGGTCGCCGTACAGTCCCGCATGACCAGCCTCACGGAGGTCTACGAGGAGCGGAGTGGGGCCGTGAGCCTCCAGCGGCTGTATCTCGGCGTCGCGCTGTTCGCCGCCGGAGCCGCGCTCGTCGTCGGGGGGATCGTCGTCGCCACGACGGGACTGAGCGAAACGCTCGGACTCGGTACTTTCGGGTCTCGCGAGGTCGCGGGCGTCCTCGCCGGCATCGGGGTGCCCGCCGCCATGCTCGGTGGATTCGTCGTCTTACCTGCCGGCCGAACGACGCGAGCGGCGGCCGTCATCGGCGCGAGCGTGTCCGTCTTCGGGGTCGCGCTGTTCACCCACGCCTACCCCGAGCAGTGGCTCGGCGCGGCTGACCCGAATGCCGCGCTGACCCTCGCGACGACGCTCGTCTACGTCGCCGGCCTGCTGACGACCGCCTGGTGTCTGTTTCTCGCGGTCGCGACCTTCGAGACGCGCAAGCGACCCGGCGGTACTGCCCGCATGGAAGTGACCGAGGAGGGCCGGATCAGGCTGATCGAGGAGTCGACACCCCAGCAGGGACTCGGCGGAATCGGATTCTTCGGCTCGACGCCCGACGGCGAGGTCGAAACCCAGACCAACCAGCCCCAGTCCGGACAGCCAGCCAGCGACGGCGCCGGCGCCACCACGGCCGACGACGACGCCTTCCTGGATTCGGTCACCGTCCGCGGACAGCCCGATCGGTACTGTGGCAACTGCGAGCACTTCAGCTACGTCCGCACCGACAACGGGATTGTCTCCTACTGCGCACACGACGGCCGCTACATGGACGACATGGAGCCTTGCGAGCACTGGGATTCGAACGTCTGATCCCTCGATACTGCCGTGATGGCCTGTTCTTGGCTGCACAATTGTGCACAAATCGGACATCACTCGTTTGTCGGAACAGTGCAGTAACACGGTTTATCGTGGCTATATCACAGGTATTTTGTCACTGTGGCTGTTATAGTAGTGTGTGAATGAAGCAATACAAAAACTCTCGACGGGTCGTCTCTGGCCTCTCGCACTTCTCGCGCTCGTCGGCGGTCTCGCCGCCGTTACAGCGACCAGTTCCGTCTTCTGGGTGTTCGTCGCGGGCCTCGTCGGTGTCGGTGTGCTTTGGCTGCTGTCCGGCCGTTCCGCTCCATTGACTACCGACCACGACACAGCAAGTGACGCCGAGGACGCGGTGGAGACGCTCAAACAGCAGTATGCGACCGGCGAAATCGACGAGATGGAGTTCGAACGCCGTCTGGAGCGGCTCCTCGAGACCGGGGACGATCTCGACGGGGGCTCGTACCCGGGAGAAACTCGGTCTGCACGCGCGGCCCAGACCGACGGAGCGACCACGAGACAGCGCGGCGAGAGCGACGATCGGGAACAGGAGCCGGGCGCAGGTTCACGCTCGCCACGACAGCGGTCACCGGATCGCCCCCGGTGCGGTCGGCGCGGCAAACGCCCACGCGGCCGTCACCGGTGATCCCGTCGCGACGTTCGAAACACGGTGCTTAAGTGACTCAGTCACTAGACACGACGATATGGAATTTTGCGACGAATGCGGATCGATGATGAAAACGGAGGGTGACGTGTGGGTCTGTTCGAGTTGCGGTGCGGAGAAGCCACGCAGCGAGGCTGCCGAGCGCCAGGCGGTCACGACCCAGGGTCAGCAGAAGAGCGAGGTCGTCGACACCTCCGAAGTCAGTTCCGAGGACATGGGACCGACGACGGAGGCCCAGTGTCCGGAGTGTGACAACGACCGCGCGTTCTGGGAGATGAAGCAGATCCGGTCGGCCGACGAGTCCGAGACCCGGTTTTTCACCTGCACCGAGTGTGGCCACAAGTGGCGCGAAGACGATCACTGACGTGACGGTCCCAGAGCCCGCCCTCCCAGTCGAGCGCCTCCGCGAGAAGGGGTGGGTCCGGATCGAGTCAGATCAGCGCGTGCTGGCTCGCCTGCCGGTCGTCACGGTTCACGGCCACACGGTCGCCTACGGCGACGACCGGCTGCGCGACCGCGTCATCGACGCGATCGGCTGTGATCGGTCCTGGCGCTTCTTCTTTGCGACGCGACTCGCGCTCTCCCCGTCGCCGCCGGGGTCGATCCCGTCGATGGTCGTCCGGATCGTCCGCTCGCGGGTTCGGGACGGGTTCGCCGACCGACTGCGCGAACGTGGATTCACCGACGTCTCACAGAGCCGCCGTGAGGAGTTGCGGGTCCGCTCGGGCGAGCGTGCGAGTTTGACCGGCTATCGTGCGCGTGACTTGCTTACCTGTGCGGACGAACCGACAGACCTGCCGGTCGAGGGGTGGGTCGGTGTCTGGAATCACGACGGCACATTCTACGTCGCCGGCGGTGCGTTTCCCGCCGTCGACCTCGGTGACGTGCTGGACGTGGACCTGGAAACCGATCCTGGTACCTTCCGGACCGAGTTGTTCGAGTTGATCCGGACGGTCGGTGAGTGAACCGGCGGTATCACGGACGTCGTGCGATCGTCAGATAGCCCGTGTGTCCGACGCCGGCCGTCGAGGGTCGCGAGCCCCGATCGTCGAAGTCCATCTCGCGCTGGATCGTCTCCAGAGTCTCGATCTCCGTCAGTCCGACCTCTCGGGCGGCCGCGACGACCTCCCGGCTCGATTCGACGAACGGCGAGTAGACGGCCACGAACCCGCCACGGACCAGCAGCGTCGGCGCGCGCTCGACGACGCTCGCGGCGTCCTCGGTATCGAGCGTGAGCACGTCGAAGGCCTCGCCGGCGAGCTCCTCGAGGTGGTCGGTCAGATCGCCCGTCCGCACCTCGACGCGATCATCGACGCCGGCCATCGTCATGTTCTCGCGTGCGACTGCGGCGAACTCGGGATCGCGCTCGAAGGTCATTACCTCCGCGCCGGCCCGCCCGAGATAGGCCGCGAGGACGCCGGTTCCGGTCCCGGCGTCGAGCACGCGGTCGCCGGAGCCGACGCCGGTCAGCCCCATCACGAGCCCGACGTCGCGGGGCATCATCGGCGCGCCGGTGCGCTCGAAGTGCGCGAACAGGTCGGGGCCGCGCAGCACCTGCACGCGGAACGTCTCGCCCAGATGTGACTCGACGACGTCGCCGGGCTCGGGATTGTCAGGCACCTCGATGATCCCCAGGTCGGTCTCCAGTCGCTCACCCGGGTCAACGAGGTATTCCCGGTCCTCTCTGACGAGCAGGACGGTCACTATTCTAGATCGGCGACTGCCGCCGCGAGGTCACCGTCGTTCGCTTCGAGCGCCTCGCGCGCCTCGTCCTCGCTGACGCCGCCGCGCTGGGCGACGATCTCGACGTCCTGGGCGTCGAAGTTGTCGCCGCCCGTGCTGTCCTCGTCTTCGGCAGCGCTCTCGGCACCACTCTCGTCGCCGCGTCCTCGCGTCTCGGGCTCGCCGACGACCTGGTAGGTCTTCTGTCCCTGGGCCTCCATCAGCTGGACCTCGGCGTCGGTGAACACCAGCTCCTCGTCGCTGGTGCGGATAATCACCTCTTCGGCATCGATGTCCTCCATGTCGATGCCCATCTGTTCCATCATTTGCTTCATCTTGCGCGGGTTCAGACCGCCTCCGCCGCCTCCAAACATACCCCGAGATGTGCGTTCCGTGCTCAAAAGTACTGTCATCGCCGATCCGATCGAAGGCTATGGTCGCCGCTATCGCGGATCGTACTCGCTGCCGACGACCTCGCGGATCCGCTCTGCGGTTATCTCCCCGACACCCTCGACCGCCTGCAGCTCGTCGGCGTCGGCGGTCAGCGCCGCCTCGACGCTGCCGAAGTGTGCGAGCAGCGACTGGGCGGTCACGGGTCCGACGTCGGCGATCGAGGCGACGACGTACTCCTGCTGTTCCGGGAGCGTCTTCGCCTGCTTCTCGCCGTGGGCGCTGACGGCGCGGTCGGCCTGCTCCTGTTCGCGGGTTGCGAGCACCGCCAGCATCGCGGCCGTGTCGTCCTCGTCGTCGGTTCGAACGACGCTCGCACCGAAATCGACTGCGAGCGAGGCCAGTGCCCCCCGGATCGCGTTGGGGTGGACGTTGCGCTCGCCGTACAGCCCGTCGCCCTCGATGATCACGACTGGCCGGTCGTAGTAACGCGCGCTGTCTTTGACTTGCTCGAACAGCGATCGGTCCCCACCAGTCAGGGTGTCCAGGAAGTCGCTGACGGTCTTGCGCTCGACGACGACCCGGTCGGAGACGACGTAGTCGCCGACCTCCAGCGTCTCCAGGCGAGTCTCGATCTCGTCGCGCTTCGAGAGGTCACGGGCGATCGTCGAGTCCAGCTCGCGCTGGTCGACGACGATTTCGACTGTTTCGTCCTCCGTCTCGATGCCGGCCTCGGCGACGGTTCCGTCCGGGTCGTCCGCGGACCCTTCGTCGCCGTCCGCGTTCGCATCGCTCGTTCTGTCGTCCGCTTTCTCTGCTGCGAAGGCGTCGAGTCCCGTCTGACCGTCCGACGCCGTGTCGTCCCCTGTCGAGTCTCCCGAATCCGGCTCACTTCTCTTCACGTCGTCCGCATCCGATCCGCCGCTACCGCTGCCATCTGCCGGCGTGACTCCCTCGCTGGCAGCCGCGTTCGCGTCGCTCTCGTCGGCTGTCTCGAACTCCGCAACGCTAGCCTGCGAGAGTTCCGCCTCGATCTCCCCGGCCATCGATTTCAGCGACTGCAGTTCCTGGTACATCCGCTTCTCGTCCTGGCGGGCCTTCCAGAAGTAGGCCTCGTCGCGAGTGTCCTCCGCGATGAGCACGACCACTCGCCCTTCGGTCTGGCGGCCGGTTCGACCCTTGCGCTGGATCGCCCGGATCGCCGTCGGGACGGGCTCGTAGAACAACACGAGATCCACTTCCGGCACGTCCAGCCCTTCCTCCGCCACGGAGGTCGAGACCAGCACCTCGAACTCGCCGGCGCGGAAGCGATCGAGCGTCTCCTGTTGCTCGTTCTGGGTCATCCCCTCCGAGCCCTCCGTATCGCTCTGACCGACGAACTTCTCGGTCGCGAAGTGCTCGTTCAGGAAGTCGGTCAGCGTCTCGGCCGTGTCGCGGGACTCGGTGAAGACGATGACGCGCTCGCCGTCCTCGATACCCAGCGTTTCGGCGAGCAACATCCGCGTCCGGCGAAACTTCGGGTGCAGGTCGTCGAAGTTCTCGGCCTTTCGCATCGCTTCGCGCACCCGGGGATCGCTCACGAGGCGCTGGCTGGCCTTCGAGGAACCCGAGGCACGGGCGGCGTTGCGCTGGCGTTCGAAGTACCGGCGCAGCGACTCGACGCTCTGCGTCTCGGCGTAGGTCACGGCGGTCCGCAGTTTCCGCACCTCCGCGAGCAGGCTCATCCCCTGATAGCCCTCGCTCTGGTCGTTGTTCATCAGCTCCTGGAGTTTGCCCTGGATCGTGTGGATCTCCCGCTCGGACATGTCAGGCTGGGTCTTGTTCGTGACGCCCAGTTCCTTCAGCTCCGTCAGTCGCTCCTGAATGACCTCGTGGAGCGCGTCGCGGATCTCGATGACCGTCTCGGGGAGTTCGATTCGCTTCCAGTCGACCTCGGTCCGATGGGTGTACTCGGCGACGTCGCTGTCCTCGTCGGTCATCACTTCGACCTCGCGCAGTCCGAGGTTCTCACAGACCTCCAGGATCGCCTCCTCGTCGTCGCCGGGCGAGGCGCTCATGCCCGTCGCCAGGGGGTGTTCGGCCTGCTCGTGATAGCGCTCGGCGATGTATGTATAGGCGTAATCGCCCGTCGCGCGGTGGCACTCGTCGAAGGTGACGTGGGTCACGTCCGCCATCGTGATCCGGTTGCCGACCAGATCGTTCTCGACGACCTGTGGGGTCGCGACGACGACGCGGGCGTCCTCGAACAACTCGGCGCGGTCGTCGGGCCGAACCTCGCCGGTGAACACGACGATCTCCTCGTCGGGGATTGTGAGTGCCTCCCGGTAGAACTCGGCGTGCTGGGAGACCAGCGGCTTGGTCGGCGCGAGCAACAGCGCGGTGCCGCCGACCTCGTGGAGGCGCTGGGCGGTCACGAGCAGCGAGACGGTCGTCTTGCCCAGCCCGGTCGGCAGACAGACCAGCGCGTGGTTGCTCGCAGCCGTCTCCGCGAGTTCGAGCTGGTAGCGTCGCTGCTGGAGGACGCCCTCCTCGATCAGGGGTCGGTCGATCGTCGCCGCCTCGGGTGCCGCCATTCGATCCCCGCTTTGGCGTCCGCGAGGTTAAGCGTTCGGCGATCGGGGTGAAAGTGAAACTCCGTCGCTAGATGCGCCCGAGCGTTCGCAGTATCCCGGGCCACGACCCCTCTGCGGCGTGGGCCGTCCCTTGAGGCGTTCCGCCGCCAGCCTCGAATCCGGTCAGCGGCGCGTACGGGACCGAGATCAGGTGCCCGGCGTCCTCGTAGTGCAGGTGTGCGAACCGGTGCTCGAAGCCGGCCCGTTCCAGTCGATCGACGGCGATCTCCGACAGCCGTCGGGCCGGCCATACGCGGTCGTCCCCGCCGGAGACCAGCAGGATCGGCCCGTCGGTCTTCTCGACGGGGATCGCCGCCTCCGCAACCGGTTCGTCTTCGAGACCACCCGCGACCGTCTCTCGGGGGATCGGCTTCCCCTCGAGGTGTGGCACGCCCGCTCCCTCCTCGACCCACCCGGGCTCGTCGCTCGGGGAGTCCCACGCGACACCGCTGGCCGCGAGCGCGACCACGGCCCCGACCCATTCGAAACGCGAGCCCAGCAGCAACGCGAGCTCCCCGCCCCGCGAGCCGCCCATCACGCCGATCTGTCCGCCAGCGACGGCCGACCGCTGTCGAAACCAGGCGGCCGCGTCGTCGAAGTACGACAGCGGTACCCGTCTGTGTTCGGCCGGGACCGCCTGGTGATCGCCGACGTACCGGACCGCGAACACCGCGTACCCGTGGGTCGCGAGCAGTTGCGCGGCCCGGGTGGGCAACCGACCGCCGGAACCGTGCAACAGGAGCACGCCCGGATGGGGATTCTCGCCCGGCGGCTCGAACACCATCCCCGCGAGGTCGTCACGGTCGACTGTCCGGATCGTCACGGTCTCGTCGTAGAGCCGCCGGACGATCGTCCGCTCGGCCCGCCGGCCGTCCGTCGCCGCGCGCAGTTCGATCTCGACTGTCGGCTCGGCGTCCAGTGTGGCACCCCGGGCGTCGGCGTCGGTGGCCATCGACCAGAGCCACCCCATCGGTTCGACGCCCTCGTACGTGCCGGAAACCGGTGCCTGCCCGGTCAGGTCGACAATCCCCGATCCGTCGGCGTCGAAGGTCGCCCGCGAGCGCCACTCGACCCCGTCGTGGTCGACGAGCGTCGCTTCGAACCGGACCCGTTCCCCCGGATCGGCTCCGGTGATCTGGACCGCGATCGGCTCGTCGTTGGGGCTTGTCTCGGGAGCGTCGATCGTCAGCTGAGGTGCCGTCGATCCTGGCGGTGTCTCGTCTGTCATTGCTCCGTGAGGAACGACCGAACGTCAGCGAGGGCGTCTCCTCGTGTCGAGGGGTCGTCGGACATCTCGACCGGGAGACGCTCGTACCAGCCGGCCTCGAAGGGCGTATCATCGGGCGCAGCTGGGTCGCAGCCGGTCGGTGACGCCCTGAAGACGACGTGCCAGGTCGCGTTGTGGGGAGTGTCACTCTCTTCGGTGGTGTGCTCGATCCGCCGGACGCGAACCGGGTCGCCGATAGTGACTTCGAGGCCGGTCGCGTCCGCGACGGCACGCCTGCCAGCGGGGAGCCAGCCGTCGCCGGCGTCGATCGTGGCGTTCGGGAGCATCGCGATCGAGCGGTCCTGATCGACTAACAGCAAGGCAGCTCCTTCCTCGTCGGTGACGCCGACCACGACCCGTCCCTCGCCGTCGGCCTCGCAGTGATCGGTGCTCTCGTGGACGTACGTCCGCTCCTCGTAGCTGATGCCACGTCGGCCAGCGGCCGCTTCGGGATCGAACGCTTCGTCCCTGTCGATGTCGGTAGATGTATCTGTCATTTCGGTGGTGTCGTCGCTGATTGTCGAACGGTGCGACCGCATCGAGCCGACCGAGAGATCGCTCTACTCTCGTATCAACGCATAGTTGGGACTGCCGGAAAAGAATTATGATTTAGATTAACTTTACTTTTCACTTACAAATTCGGGCGCTGGGTATTTAGGCCTTTTGAAAAATAAATTGACATTATTCGGCCGGCACGGGGTTCCGTCGAACCGACCCGGAAAGAATAAGGTCGGCTTGGCGTATCTACCGCATATGGCGTCCACTTCCACCGATCGTTGGCGCTGGTGCTGGCAGGCTCCGGAAGTGGACAGTCTCGCGGCCGTCACCCGGCGGGCCTAACCCGCCGGCGAGGCCGGCGATGCTCCCTCCGCTTTCTCGGCCGTGGCTTCGAGACGACGACGCACACACCAGATCGACACAATGACACGAGATTCAGACACCGACGACGACACTGCACCGACAGACGACCCCAGTTCCGACACGAGACAAGTTCGAGCCGACGGCGGCGCGGCATCCGGGGCCGACGACGTCGCGCTGGACCCGTGGGGCTCGGCGACCGTCGACGACTACCGCAAGCTGTTTGCCCAGTTCGGCATCGAGGAGTTCGAGGAGGTTCTGCCGGAAGTACCGGACCCCCACTACCTGATGCGCCGCGGCGTCATCTTCGGCCACCGCGACTACCGACCCGTGGCAGAGGCGATGCGCAACGACGAGCCGTTCGCCGCGCTCTCGGGGTTCATGCCGACCGGCGACCCCCACATCGGCCACAAGCTGGTCTTCGACGAGATTATCTGGCATCAGGAGCGGGGCGGTGACGCCTACGGCCTGATCGCCGACCTGGAGGCCCACGCCGCCCGCGAGCTGAGCTGGGACGAGATCGACGAGCACGCGCGCAACTACGTCCTCTCGCTGCTTGCGCTCGGGTTCGATCCCGAGGCGGGCGAACTCTACCGACAGTCTTCGAACCGCGAAGTGCAGGATCTGGGCTTCGAGCTGGGCGCGAAAGCCAACTTCTCGGAACTCCAGGCCATCTACGACTTCGACGGCGAGACCGACGTGAGCCACATGCAGAGCGTCGTCACGCAGATGGCCGATATCCTCTACCCGCAACTCGAGGAGCCCAAACCTACTGTGATCCCGGTCGGTCCCGATCAGGACCCGCACATGCGGCTGGCCCGTGATCTGGCGGCGCGGATGCGCTACTTCAAGGTGACCGAGGCGTTCGCGAGCTTCGAGGTCGATCCCGACGAGCGGGCGATCATCGCAGAAGCCTACGACGCTCTCAGCGAGCGCCACCCGGAAGAGACGATCCGGTGTGCGGACGCCGCCCGCTACCTCGAAAACGAGCGTGATCCCGACGCGACCGATCCGAACGCGACCACCACTGATTCGGCCATCATGATGCTCAAAGAGGCCGGCAAGGAGCCGCTCCGGCCGCGGACGCGCTTCCTTGATCGCAACGCGACCGACGAGGCCTTCGACGCGCTGATCGAAGCGATCGACGGCGAAAAGCGCGTCTACGAGGCCCACGTCGACGCGTTCGACCTCTCCCGCGAGGACGCCGAGGAACTCGCCCGCCAGGTCGAGATCGACCACGGCGGCTACGGCTTTCTGGCACCGTCCTCGATCTATCACCGCTTCATGACCGGCCTTACCGGCGGCAAGATGTCTTCGTCAGTCCCCGCGAGTCACATCTCGTTGCTGGACGACCCCTCGGAGGGCTACGACAAGGTCAAAGCCGCCACGACGGGCGGGCGCGAGACTGCCGAAGAGCAGCGCGAACTCGGCGGAAAAGCCGACGAGTGTCCGGTCTACGAACTGTACGCCTACCTGCTGGCCGGCGACGACGACGAGTTCGCCACCGAGGTCTACGAGGAGTGCGTCAACGGCGAGCGCCTCTGTGGCGGCTGCAAGGAGCAGGCAGCCGAGTTGATGGAAGCGTTCCTCGAAGACCACCAGGAGAAACGCGCCGAGTGGGAGGAGAAACTGGACGAACTGGACATCGACTTCGATAGCGACCGAAAGCGACGCTGAGTGTTCTGATCTCGGTAGCCGCGATCAGTCGCTCGCTGACCCGGTTGCGAGTAATTCGACGATCCCCTCCAGGCTATCGACCTCGTAGTCCGGTGTGCTCGACAGCACGGTATCGGCCCGGTGTGAGCGCCTGACGAAGGCGGCGTCGATCCCCGCAGCGTGGGCTGCCTGGATGTCGGTCTCGCTGTCGCCCACGTACAGCGCGTCACGGGTGCCGAGGTCCGACAGCGCCTGCTCGATGTAGTAGGGCTCGGGCTTCTTTCGGCGGAGGCTCTCGACGGTCGGTGGTCGGCCGTAGACGGTCTCGAAGTGTCGATCGAGATCGAAGTACTCGAACGCGAACTCGACGGTCGCGTCCTGGTTCGAACTGACGACGCCAAGCGGGCGGTCGAGTGCGGACAGGTGCTCGATGTCGTCGTACGGTTCCTTGCGACCGGCACGCATCTCGGCTTGCTGGAGGCGCGCGAGTTCGCGGTCGCGGGCCCGCCAGAACGTCTCGGGATCGAGATCGTAGCGCTCGCAGACCCGCTTCAGATCCGGGATCGTGACGCCGAGGCTCATCGCCTCGACGTCTTCTTCGGCGGGATCATCGACGCCGACGGCAGCGAACGCGTCCCGCGCACCTTCGTAGTGGGGCGGCATGCCCGTCAACTGTAAGAGCACGCCGTCGTTGTCGAAGATGACCGCGTCGTACATACACGACACTGACGCAGGGGACCGACCTGACCGTTTCGGTCGGTACCCCGATACCGCCCGAGCCGAACGTGTCGGTCGCGGACGCCGGCTCTTCGTTCACGACGTGGGAGATGTCACCGTTCGTCGTCGGTATCGAGATACGTTCTGGCCTGTTCGTCCGAGACCTGCTCGAAAGTGCGATAGAACTGTCCGACGGCACCGAACTGCGACGGCGCTTCGACGCAGATCACGTTGTCGGCTTCGGTGCGGAGCCGATCGAGGGTCCCTGGCGGGGCGACCGGCACGGCCAGGATCGTCCGTGCTGCGCCCGCGTCGGCGATCTGTCTGAGACACGCCGTTGTCGTCGCACCCGTTGCGACGCCGTCATCGACCACGAGCACCCGCTTCGCTCGCAGATCGAGTGGCGGACGATCACCGCGATAGCGCTCGACTTTCTCCCGCGCCTGCTGCTGTTCGCGTTCGAGTTGCTCGTTGACGTATCGATCTCTGACTCCGAGTTCCTTGATCAGCGAGTCGTTCAGCCACGCGGTCCCGTCGCTGGCGACGGCACCGATCGCGAGCTCCGGATTGCCAGGCGCGCCGAGTTTCCGCGCCGCGACGATGTCGAGTGGAACGCCGAGCCGATCCGCGACGACGCGTCCGACTGGCAGCCCACCGCGCGGGATCGCGAGTACCACATCGGCTTCGACGTCGACGTCCTCGAGGGCGTCGGCGAGCTGGCGACCAGCATCAGTTCGATCTTCGAACATGGTCCTCCTGTCCCTTCCCTGTCGCGAAGTTCCTGATCAGTGTCGATCGGTTCGGAGCCCGACGGATCGAGCGATACGTCACGGACGAGCGCGACGTCGTAGTGTGTGTGATTTTCTCTCCCATAGTACGTACTTGAACGCGAACGGTCAAGGAGTTATGGAAGTTGCAAGGCTAAAACTCGCCCTTCACAGTAGTTGCCGAAGTAGCTGAGAGTCGGATTTCTCCGGTGACAGCGTACGATGAGTATGGTTGCTACCGACGAGGCACGGCAGGTCTGCCGTGCCGCA
>NZ_JAOPKC010000025.1:0-40284 GCF_025517535.1 Halapricum hydrolyticum | reverse complement strand
TCGGGACAATAATGATCGTGGCGTCGATGACCTGATGGAAGAAATCGATCACCTGTTCGTTCATTCAACAGCTGACGCTAACGTGCAAAGCTGAGTACTGAGGAAAGGCCATCCCCGGAGTTAGATTAGACTTTGCAAAAGATTAGACGCGCCTAATTTATATGTTAGGAAGTTCAACTAGCGCTTATGCGTATTCGAAGGCTCAGCCAGCGGAGGAGACCATGCCATCGATAGATTACGAGAGTGCAGCGGATGTCACAGAACGACTCGAAGAGCGACTGGTCGAATCACTCACTGGTGAGACGAGTGTCAGTCGCCGCACGGTGCTCGGCAGTCTCGGTGTCGCCGGGAGTGCAGCGGTCGGCCTCGGGAGTACCCGAGCAAGTACCTCGTCCGACCACGACGAGGGTGACCACGGTAATTTCGGTGCGGCAGGTGAATACCGGGACTTGGATTTCGACCCGCACGAGTTCCTCACCGCATTCAATACGGGAGACAGCGGCCAGGACAACGTTCCGCAGCAAGTCTACGAGGAGGATGGCCGAACCGTGCGGGAGTTCGAGTTCACTGCCGTCGACACGACAATCACCATCGCGCCGGGTGTCGAGTTTCAGGCGTGGGCGTACAACGGCCAAGTTCCGGGACCGACGATCCGCGCCGTTGAGGGTGACCTGCTCCGAGTCAAGTTCACGAACCTGGGGCGGCACGCTCACACGATTCATCCGCACCTGAAGAATCTCAACCCGCGTATGGATGGGATCCCTCAGAACGGGCCGGGTGTACTCGATACGGGTGAATCTTTCACCTACGAGTGGATCGCCCAGCCCGCCGGAACACACTTCTATCACTGCCACTCGCTCCCGCTGAGAGAGCACATCCACCGTGGGCTTTACGGAACGATCATCGTCGACCCGGATCCCGAACGCGTGAGGGAGAACCCTCGCGACTACGTCAATTACCCTGGCCCGATCACCAACGACTTCCGGACGCAGCTCGTCGAAGAGGCGAAGAGCCGGAACCACGAGTACGCCGAAACCGACGCCGTCAACGAGATGGTGATGGTGATGAACTCCTTTGACACGAACTTCGACGGCGGCAACGAGGTCTACGCGGCGAACACCCGGGCGTTCGGATACGGCGTCGGTCACACCGACGGTAACGGCAACTGGGCCGCGGGCGAGACGAAACGGCCCATCCAGATCGACAGGAACGAACGCCAGCGCGTGTACCTCTGCAATGCGACCGAGTTCGACCTCATCAATTCGTTCCATACGCACTCGCAGTTCTTCGACTATTACGACCACGGGACGACGCTGACGCCGACGCACAAGACTGTGGACACGATTATGCAGTGCCAGGCCCAGCGCGGTATCATCGAGATAGACTACTCGGACCACGAGGCCGGGCTATACATGTTCCACGCGCATCAGTCGGAGTTCGCCGAACTCGGCTGGATGAGCTTCTTCGAGGTGGTCTAACATGGCGGACAAGACACAAAACTCGACGGCGAACGGTAATGTGTCAGCCGAGGCCGAGACCTCGAAGCCGCTTGGGCTTGCGCGATGGGTCAGCGCGATACTCCCGGTCGTGTTGCTCGTACTCGTCTTGGGCGCGTTCGCGTTCACGTCACCGCTCGCTGGCGTCCAGAGCGGTGAACCGCTTCCCGACGTGACAGTCACGCACTCGACGCTTCCGAGCGACGAGACGGTGGTGCTCCACGTGACGAACAACGGCCCCCAATCCGTGACGATATCACAGGTTCTCGTTGACGAAGCCTACTGGGATTTCCGGGTCGAAGGAGCCGGTGGTGACCAAACGCTCGCCCCGATGGAAAGCGCACAGATCGTGATTCCGTATCACTGGAATCGGGGATGGGACCTTGGAGTCACGCTGTTACTCTCCGACGGAGCGACATTCCATCATACAATCGTCGCTCCGAGTCAGACACCCGGATTCAGCCTCAGTCTGCTCAGGACGCTCGCAGTCATCGGACTGTTTGTCGGTGTGATCCCGGTCGCATTAGGGATGCTCTGGTTCCCCTACATCAAGACGATGAGCGATCGCTGGCTGCACGCCGTTCTCTTATTTGCGGCCGGGGTACTGGCCTTCCTGGCGTTCGACGCCGGATTTGAGGCGTTCGAACTCGCCGAGCGGGTTCCAGGCGCGTACGAGGGCAACCTCTTGGTCGTCTTCGGAATCCTTGGCGCACTCCTCTTAGTCCAGGCGCTCAGTGCGTGGCGTGAGGGGCGTATCGCCGCTGGTGGTAGTCGGGCGAGTAGCGGCCTCTGGGTCGCCTATCTGGTCGCGGTCGGGATAGGCCTGCACAACCTTGCGGAGGGGCTGGCAATCGGGAGTTCGTTTGCACTCGGGCGCGTGTCACTCGGCGCATTCCTCGTGATCGGGTTTATGCTCCACAACGTGACCGAAGGCCCGGCTGTCGTTGCACCGGTTGCCCGCGGAGAACGCCCGTCGCTCAAGCACTTCACCGCTCTCGGCGTCATCGCCGGCGCACCCGTCATCCTCGGTGGTTGGATCGGCAGTCTCGCATACTCTCCGACGATCGGAGCCTTCTTCCTCGCAATCGGGGTTGGGGCAATCCTCCAGGTTGACTGGGAGATCGCACGAATGGTTCGGGATGCAGGCGGTCGCGTGGCCAACGCCACGAATCTGCTTGCATTCCTGCTCGGACTCGGCGTGATGTACGTGACCGACCTCTTCGTGGCGGTCTGATTAGTACCGTCCATCCCTGAACAATGTCACCCGAATGCTACAATCGACGCACGATGTTGCGGCTAAGCACTGCCACTCTGGCGACGCTCAGCACTGCCGGATGTTTGACCGGACAGCCGTCGACCCAGACCGTCACGATGTCCGATAACCTCACGTTCGAACCGTCGACTGCGACGGTCGAAACAGGAGAGACGGTAACGTGGGCGAACGAAAGCGACATCCAGCACACGGTCACAGCGTATGAAAACGAGATTCCAGACGAGGCCGAGTACTTCGCAAGTGGTGGCTTCGAGTCCGAGCGTGCTGCGAGGAACCGGGTCACCGAAGGGCTCATTCCACCGGGCGAGAAATACGAGCACACGTTCGATCTCCCTGGAACGTACGGGTACTTTTGTGTCCCACATGAAGGATCCGGGATGGTCGGGACAGTTCGAGTGAGGTGAGTCTCATAGACTATCGTGTGGCCCTTCCAATCCAGAAGGGTCTGCACGATACGCGCTCTCTATGCAGCTCGGACACCTCAACCTAAAAGATATCAGTACCCCGACAGACTTCTTACCAGATGGTCATCATCGAATAGCTCCCAAAATCTGGCGAGAAGAAAGGATAACTACGGGACGCCTAGTCTCAACGATAGACTGCCGCCGGAGTGATTTATATTATTCACAGATAATTCTAATAGGATGGTCGAAATGTACGCCGCGACACTACCGGGCGAGTTTCTACTAGTAGGCTCAGTGGAACTGACCTTGAGTGCTTAGGGCCTTAAACCGCATACTCTGGCACGAGTATCATGGGGAGGGCCATTAGCAGTATCGTCCTTCGAATGCGTGTATGATCGGTCGTGATTTCGAGAGCCTATCGAGATCTCGTCAGAAGGTGTGTGCAAGATACAGAGGTTGTATCCATCACAGCACGTCTGTTTATTTCTCGATCCGTTTTCGTGAGTCGGCCGGTAGAACGAGCCAGCGTATTGAACACAAATTTCTGATCTTGATGAGTTCAAGACACGTTATTCGAGGAAATATCGAGACCAGGGACTCAGTGAGACCGCTCAAATCAAGCGCTGGCTAGTGATCCTACAAAGCAATTCGATTTCAACTGTGGTGCTAGAACTCATCCTATTCAGATCATCTACGCGATCGTATGTCAAGAAGAGTAAACATCGTTCAGTCGAACTATTCCGCGGTTGGGGCATCCTTCGACTCGGTAAGTAGTTCCAAGGAAGCAGTTCTGACTGGGACTATGACGATTCCCTTGACTGCATTACACCGCCGTCAGAGCGCCCGTTTTGGATCAGATGGCTCTGTCAATGCTCTCGAATGGCGATAGTTTTCATTGATGGCTAAACGATACATAGCCGGTGTCGGACACTGGCCGTTTTTGAGGCTCGTAGATATCAACACAAATCCAGACCCAGAGACCCGCTGGCCGGTGAATATCGTTGCACCATCGGCAACACTCGACAGCGAATGTGTCACTCTGTAACCTCCGACTCGTCTAGTTGCAAACCCCGCTCCCGGGGCCGGTTCACCACCGTCTTATCGGGGAGTTCCCGTTGTCGTCGCGGTGACCGGGTGAGCAGTCGCTGGAGCCACGTCTCGTCGTCCGGGTTCGGTTTCTCGATCACGTCGTATTCGACGAGGACGTCACCGTCGTCGGCCGCGGAGAGACGGAAGTAATTGAGCTGGTAGGAGGCGTAGTAAACCGGTGGGAGAACCCCGAGGAGAGGATCAACCCGTTGGAGGCGCTTCAGCCAGGTCCCGGTGTTGATGACGAGCCGCCCGTTGACTTCGGTCGCCGACGGCCGGTGCGTATGCCCGTACACGTACACCGCGACCCTCGGTTCGGACGCGAACACGTCTCTGGCCCGGTCGAGATATTTCTCGACGGGTTCCCGGTCAGTTGGCGACCGGACGAGGCCGAACCGCCTGAGTGTCTTTCGCGCATCCCACACGAACACGGCGAGCGGGATGGAAATAGCCAGTATCAGCACGATGATAACCAGATTTCCGGCGAGGACGAGTTCGACCAGTCGCCCGGCGGGCCCGAAGAAGCCGAGCGCTTCCTCGACCAGAGTGAGCGGAAACGACCAGACTTCGAACCAGGCGAGCGCGAATATCGCGACGTACAGCACACCGATGTTGAACAGGAACAGGAACGGTACGACCGAAAACCGCAGCCACGCACTCATCTCCCGATAAAAGTAGTTCGAGATCAGCCAGTCGGGGATTTCGGTCATCGGTGTCACAGCCTGAATGTCCTTCAGCCAGTTGTACTTTCCCCGCTCGGAGAGCTGCCCCGCACGACTCGTTATCTGTCGATTCACGAAGTAGCCCGGTGGGTTCGCATACGGATTCCCGAAGTCGGGGATCCGGTTGTTCGGATCCTCCTGCATGCCGTGTTCAACGTGAACGACCGAATCGCCGACTGTCCGCTCGATCGACACCTCCTGCTCCAGTGTGACGTTGTACTCCGCCAGTCGCTCGACGTACTCCGGGTACGCGGCGAGCTCGTAGTCGTGATTCCCAGGGATGAGCGTGATCGGTACCTCTCGACCAGTGACTTCGAGTTGATCGAACAGTTCCGGATAGTGGTCGAGGAGAGCGTCGAACTTCGCCGGCCCCTCGACCTCCGTGAACTCCCAGAGCCCGAACGCGTCGCCGTTGATTATCAATTCCGTGTCCTCGTCACTCTCTTCAAGTTCCGTGAGGAACTCGAGCAATTCGTCCAGAAAGTCCACCTGCTGGAGCTGCTCATCCCCGCCGATGTGGAGGTCGCTGATGAAGTAGTATACGTCGGCCATATCGCTACCCGCTGTCCTGATTGCTGGAAGCGCAAACGCTCGATTCACTGTGGTCGGTTGTGATCCGTGCGTCTCCAGCGCATCGAATGACCGGTCGCATTGGTTCGGATCGCGGGTTGGTCGCCGGATACCGACCGCCGACGTGCGTGAAGTCTTGACGGGAAAGAGGCTGGTGACATTCGCTTGGACAACGATCTGACGTACCCACCGTGTCAATGGCAGGTCTCCAGGACGCGGGCATGCCGATGTCTGATGGGTACCGGACATAGTTATTAGCGCGTTAAACCGGCGGTAACCGTACCACCAGTGAGAAAGATCGACATACACCAGCGTGCGTCCGAGGAGGTCTTGCCGAAACCTGCACACAGCGACATAGTCTTGGCCCCCAGTCGGTGCTCCCCCTTTGTCGACGTCCCGAGAGAACGGAGATCGGATCGATTTCACTCCCGGATCCCGCTGCAGGACGCGTGGGAAAGTAACTCGATCTTTATTTCGAATGCCCGTCTCTAACTAAGTCCTCTGACAGAGGTAATGGTGATATGAGTTCACTTGTTGTACTCAGATTCGGCGACATGGACGGCGCTGAAGCCATGCGCGACAGGATGTACGACCTCCAGAAGCGGGAGCTGATCAAGATCGAGGACGCAGCAGTCGTCGTCCGAAACGAGAAGGGGCGTGCGAATGTTAAGCAGGCGCACAGTCTCGTCGGTGCGGGCGCACTGGGCGGCGCCTTCTGGGGGATGCTCATTGGGTTGCTGTTTTTCGCGCCGTGGCTCGGCCTGTTGGCCGGCGCCACCGCTGGCGCACTCTCGGGGAAACTCGGCGACATCGGCATCGACGACGACTTTATCAATGAGGTACGGGACGCGATCGAGCCCGGAAACTCCGCGCTTTTCCTGCTGGCACGGGAAGGCAATGTAGAGCGTATCAAGGAGGAACTGTCGGACTTCGAGTACGACTTCGAAATCATCGACACGAACCTCTCCCCGGAAGACGACGAGCGCCTCCGCGAGACCTTCGCCGCAGAGGAAGTCGCCGGGTGAATCCATTGGTACCCCGTCGCCGACGAAATTCGAGTTAACGGAGCAAAAACCGCACCCTCTGGTCGTCTGGAACGCTCGTACGACCGGTCACTCAGTATCACATGCGACTCGTCCAAGTTCTCATCCCCAAGGGAACCCGATCGGCCGTCCTCGACACGCTCGACCACCAGGGTATCGATTACGCCGTGTTCGACGAGGTCGGCCGTGGTGACTTCGAGGCGATGGTTCAGTTTCCCGTCCCGCCGAGCGGCGTCGAACCGGTGATGGACGAACTGATCGAGGCCGGTATCCGGGAGGACGCATACACCATCGTCCTCTCGACGGAGACTGTCGTCTCGCAGCGACTGTCCGCACTCGTCGAACGGTTTCCCGGCCTCCGGATCTCGCGCGAGGAGTTGTACGCACGGGCGCAGGATCTCGCCCCGGCGAACTCCACCTTCTTCGCGTTCCTCCTCCTGAGCACCGTCATCGCGACGACGGGCCTGCTACTCGACTCCGCGGCGACGATCATCGGCGCGATGGTCGTCGCGCCGCTGATGGGCCCTGCCGTCTCCGCCTCCGTCGGCACGATCCTCGACGATCCGGGAATGACCAGACGCGGCGTCAAACTGCAGGTCGTCGGGCTCGTCGCTGCCATCGCGACGGCGGCGGTCATGGGGTGGCTCCTCCAGCAGACCGTTCTCATCCCGCCGGGACTCGATATCCGGACCATCCCCCAGATTGCCGAGCGGACGAGCCCGAACTTCCTGTCGCTCTTTCTCGCGCTCGGATCGGGAATCGCCGGGTCGCTCAGCATCATGCGTGGCTCCGGGTCGACCCTCGTCGGCGTCGCCATCGCCGTCGCGCTCGTTCCCCCCGCCGCGACCTCCGGCCTCGGTATCGCGTTCGGTTTACCGGGGGTCGCCATCGCGGGCGCAGTGCTCGTCGTCGTGAACCTGCTCGCGATCAACGTCTCCGCCCTGACCCTGTTCTGGGTAGCAGGGTTCAAGCCACTCGACGCAGGCGCGTTCGAGGGAGTTCGCGCCTCGATCGTCTCTCGCATCGTCGTGATCGCGGTCGCCATCGCGCTGCTTTCGATCGTCCTCGGTGCGGTTACCTGGACGACGTTTCAGACGCAGGCCTTCGAACAGCAGACCCGGACTGAACTCCAGCAGCAGTTCGACGAGGCAGACATCGAGGGGGTCGAACTCGTTTCGGTGACCGCCGACTACGAACCGATCGATCTGCTCCTCGGAAACGAACCCCGGGTGAACGTCCTCGTCGGCGTTCCACGGGACCAAGAGGTACCACCGGACCTCGCTCAACGCTGGGACGACCAGTTGACTGCGGAGTTCGACCGGGACGTCGTCGTCCGCGTCGGATTTATCGAGACACAGGTGTCCGACGGGAGAACGCGGGAACGACCTGAGCGACTGGTCTCTCCTGGGGTGTCTCGATGAGTTCTGATGCAGAAGAACCCCTGGGAGAGGTCGATGCTCCGGATCGACAGCAGGGGACGCTTGCCTACTGGGGGCCGGCCATCGCCGTGAGCCTGTCGATGTTCATCGCAGTCATCGATTCGACCCTGATGAACGTCGCGATCCCCGCTATCGTCTCGGACCTGGACACCACCGTCTCCGTCGTCCAGGGTGCGATCGCGGTCTATTCGCTCGTGATGGCGGCGCTGATGCTGCCTGGCGGGAAGCTCCCGTCGATTTACGGCGTTCGGCGGCTCATGCAGGGGACGCTCGTCGTCTACGCCGCCGGGACGCTGCTAGCAGCCGTCAGCTGGAGCCCCGCCGTCCTGTACTTCGGCTGGTCCCTCGTCGAAGGTGCTGCGGCCGCCGTGTTGATGCCACTGACGTTCACTGTCCTCATCGTCACCTACGATGGGAAAGACCGCGCGAGGGCCCTCGGGGTGCTGGCGGGCGTGAGCGCGGCGGGCGCGGCCGTCGGCCCAATATTTGGTGGGGCGTTGACGACGTTCGCGAGCTGGCGGTGGGGGTTCGCCCTCGAGGCGGTCGTCGTCGCCGTCGCGCTGGTGTTCGTTCGCTACGTGAGCGCCGCCCCGCTGACGTCCGACCCCGACCCGCTTGACGTCGGGGGGACCGTGCTCTCCGTCGTCGGCGCGACGTCACTCGTCGTCGGCTTCCTCCTCGCCGGCAAGTTCGGGTGGCTGGTCGCGACGCGCCCGTTCGTTGCCTTCGGCGTCCAGTTCAACCCCTTCGGGACATCGCCGGCGCTGTGGACCATCGGCCTGGGCCTGCTTGCGTTCGCCGCATTCGTCCAGTACGAGTACCGCCTCGAGCGGGCGGGCCGTTCGCCGCTCGTCCCGATGGGAATGCTCTCGAACCGCACCTTCACCGCGGGCTCGCTGACCTTCGGCGCCCGGGCGCTCGTCATGGCCGGGTTCATCTTCATCATCCCAGTGTACCTCCAGTCCGGCCTCGGCTACACCGCCTTCGAGGCCGGGGTCGCGATGCTCCCGTTCTCCGTCGGGACGCTGCTCGTCTCGACGTTCACCACCGGCTGGCGCGCGTACGTGACGCCGAAGACCCTCGTCCAGGTCGGGGCTGTGCTGATCGGCGTCGGCCTCCTGTTGCTGTTCCAGGACACGAACCCGGACCAGACGGTGCGGAGCATGGCCGTCCCGATGGCGGTCGTCGGCGTCGGCATCGGGCTCATGACGCCGCAGCTCGTCAACTCGACGCTGTCGGCGGTCCCCCAGGCGAACTCCTCGGAGGCCTCGGGCGTCATGAACGCGACTGGGATGTTGGCGTACGCGCTCGGGACGGCAATCGTTGGCGCCTTCCTGCTCGGGCAGTTCTACCGTGGCGTGATAGAGGGCACGTTCCGGGCGACCGGCGCCGCAGTGTCGGTGTCCCGACGCGACGAACTCGCCCTGGCACTGCAACAGGCCGCAGAGACGGCGACCGAGGCGACCCGACAGGCGTTCCTCGCCGGGTTGACCCCTGCAGAGCGGGCACTGCTCGACGGGGTCTTCGAGGCCGCATTCGTCGGTGCCCAGCGCGCGACGTTGCTCCTCCTTTTCATATTCGTGTTGGTCACGCTCGTGGTTTCGACGTTCTTACCACGTCGCCCCGGGGATTCCTGATAAATCAAGACCGACCACGATACGCCTATCTCCTGTTTTGAACACTCGAAGGTGACTGCTTCTTGAAGAAACACGTGCAAGACACGAGCGTTGTATACACCACGGGCATCCAGACCTCACAGACAGATAGGTACTCCCGGCGGACTTCATCTCAGGATCGTCATCACCGACTATTCCCCGAAGTTCCGGCGGGAAAGGGTCTCACTGTAGATATGCTGTCTTGAAAATAGGCCCTAGGCAAAGCCACACATATTTTCATAAATTCATTCCATAGCATACGCAAAATGTACGCCCGGAACACTAACGACCGACATCATCCCTGGCGGCGTGCCGGGTCAGCCGGGAAACCCTCGTGGCGGGCGGGTCGCTCTACGAGCGACCGAATGCCACGGCGGTGAACCGCCGAGGCGGGGGACGCGACGCGTCCAGATCTGCACGATCGGCGTCAGCCGCGAGTGCGAGTGGCGCGACGCGCCACCAAGTGCCGAGACGGCGTCAGCCGTCACAGCGGGATGTACCGTACCTGGGTTCTCCGTGCCGTCATCGCACCCGTCTGGGAACGCTCTGGCGGGGACTTGTGGTACGCACTGACTAGTTCTCGGCGGCAGTGGATAAGCCCTTCGCGTGCTGTCAGGGCTCGGTCGCCCACGGCCCGATGCCGAGCAGACGACCCGCCAGCCAGCCGACGGCAAACGGCATGACGACCGCCAGACATATCACCCCGATCCACCGGAGCGGTGGCGGCTGTAAGACGAGATAGACGAGATACAGGATCCCGACGAGCGGCAAGCTCCGCTGCAGTAGACTCATCAGAGGACGTACTCCGATTCGTGGAGCTGGACGTACGCACCGTCCCGGAACCCGCGGCGAGTCCACTTGTAGCGTGCGATCAGCGACAGCCCGTCGAGCCCCGATCGGAGTGCCTGTCGATACCGCGACCCCTCGACTGAGAGCATCCGGTCGACGGTGGCGAGCGTCTCGTCCCAGTCTCTCGGACCCACATCGCGGGCCATCTCGGCGAGAGTGACGCTGCGCAGCACCTCGTCGCCGACGGCGCGCTGCCACTCGCGGTTGTACCGATCGAGGTCGTCCGTGGCGGCGAGCCGGCCGGCGATCTTGCCGGTCCGGACGGCGACGTGATCACCGCCCTCGTGGAAGGCAGAGGTCGCACCCATCGCGCCGCCGACGACCGCGACGTTCGCACGTGTCGGCGACTCGATCGGCCGCGTCGAGGAGATGGGATACGCCTCGGTCCCGCCGCGCTTGCCGCGGTCCTCGACCAGCGGGAAGTCCTCGAGATCGTACTCGGGATAGCGCCACTCAAGCAGGCGTTCGAGATAGACCCGCCCGGACGGGATCCGCTCGTCGTCGGGCTCCAGCAACGCGTAGTCGTCACGGTTGTCGACGGCGTCGATGTCCATGTCGATCGGCATCGTCAGTCCGACGCGGGCGACGCTGTCGTCGTTGGGGAAAATCCACGGATACGCCGTGTGCCCGGGGATGACGCCCCACCAGAACTTGATCAGGTCGGGATCGAACAACTCCTCGGGGATCCGGCGGTGTTCCTGGTAGGCGATGTGATTCGCCTCCTTGGGGCCCAGAAGCGAGGCGACCGATCGATCCGCGGGCATGAACTGATCAAGCGCATCGATCGTAACGGTCCGCTGGGGACCGTCCGCGAGCACGAGCGCGTCGGCCTCGAGTTGCTCGCCGTCGGCGAATGTCAGCGTGTGCGTGAACGACCCGGCGTCGAAGGTCGATTCGACGTCAGAGACGCTCGTCCCGACGTCGTAGGAAGCCCCTGCCGCCTCGGCTTCCTCCCGGAGCCAGTCGTCGAATCGGGCGCGATGGAAGGTAAACCCGAAGCCGTCGTAGCTGGCGTCGATCCCGGTATCGCGCAGCGTCACGGACTCGCTTGGTCCGGCAAAAAAGGCCCCGTCGAGCTCGCTCAGGATGATCTCCTCGGGGATCTCCTCGGGTTCGTAGTCCATGAGATCGACCCAGTAATCGAGCATCCCGGCTGCGTCGGTCGAGTCTGGGCCCAGCCGTTCCCGGTCGGCCCGTGGCACTCCTTTCTCGACGACGAGCGTGTCCGCACCGGCGTCGGCAGCGGCCTTCGCTGCGGAGGATCCCGCCGGACCACCGCCGACGATCGCGACGTCGACTCGTTCCATACGCGTACCCCGGCCCGTCGGTAGTTAAATCTCGTGACATCGCGTTGGCGACGGTGTCGGGAAACGCGAGCATTGACATGTGCGACCCTCGTTTGTCCGAGCAACGATGTCAGAGTTACCCGAGGTTCTCGTCCTCCCGCAGAAGCCACACGGGATTCCAGTCGAGTCGCTCGTCGAGTCGCTGCGCGAGCGGTACGACGGGACGGTATCGCTGGCCCGGACGAACGACGCGATCGACGAAGCACTGCCCGACGCGAGCGTCGTCGTCGGCAACTACATCTCGACCGACAGGCTCGATCGGGCCGACTCGCTGGAGTTGTTCGCCTGCTCGTATGCCGGCACCGATCACCTGCCGCTGTCGGAGCTGACAGAGCGGGGCGTGACGGTGACGAATGCCGGCGGCGTCCACGCCTCGAACGTCGCCGAACACGCGGTCGGCTCGCTGCTTTCGCTGATCCGGGGGTTCTTCCGGGCGCGTCGCCAGCAACGCAACCACGAGTGGCGTAACTTCCAGATGGGTGAACTCGCAGGGCGGACCGTCACCGTCGTGGGACTGGGCGCGATCGGCTCGGCGATCGCCCGACGACTCCAGCCGTTCGACGTGGACCTCCGCGCGATTCGCCACACGCCGGAGAAGGGTGGCCCCGTCGACTCGGTGTTCGGCTACGGCGAAGCCGAGGCTGCGCTGGCCGGTGCCGAGGGGGTCGTGCTCGCGTGCCCGCTGACCGAGACGACCGAGGGACTGCTCGGCCGGGACGAATTCGACCTCCTCGATCCCGACGCGGTCGTCGTCAACGTCGCCCGCGGCGGCGTGATCGAGACCGACGCGCTGGTGGACGCGCTCCGGTGGAATCACATTCGGGGGGCCGCCCTGGACGTGACCGATCCGGAACCGCTGCCGTCCGATCACCCGCTCTGGGACTTCGAGAACGTCCTGATCACGCCACACAACGGCGGCTACACGCCCGAGTACTACGATCGGCTGGCCGACATCGTCGTCGAGAACGTCGAACGCGCGGTCGAATCCAGGGAGTGGACCGGACTCCGGAATCAGGTCGTCCCCTGATCGCCGGGACGAGCGTCGCGGTAGCCGTCACGGGCTTCGAGATACCAGTACCCGAGAACGACGAGAATGCCGATGCCAGTTGCCACACTGATAATTACCTGGTTAGATAGATCAGCCAATGCCATCATCCCATGACTAGCAATAGCCAGCGTGGCTAATCCCGCGACCAGCAGGACGGTTCGCCAGCGAGCAGTCACGGGAAAGTCAGCGTCGCTCTCGCCGACGAGAGCAAGGTACAGGTGTGCGCCGCCGAACACGACGGCGTAGAACGACGCGAGAACGGCGGCGTTCATCGTGCTGCCGACCGGGATATCAAAAGTCACCGGCAGTGCAAACAGGAGGAGGATACCGACGAGCGCCGCAGCGATCTGTGCATTCGTTTCGCGGAGGACCATGCTTAGAAATTACGGAGGCGCGATAAAAGTCTAGGGGGCAGACACACAAACTGTGAGTACGTGCCGGTGCAGGCTCTCGATAGCAGAGCTCCCGAGACTACCGGCCGTCACATTTCATACCGTCGATTAGAAGCCCGTGAGCAATGTCAGCCCTGCATCGGGTCGAATATCTCCACGAAGATTATAGCCGACAGTGGCAATCGATATCTCGTCATCGCGAACGTCGTTAGCCGGCAATGCGAGACGGACTGCTGTCGTCCATCCGTGTCGAACCCACGACTGGGTCGGTCATGCCAGCCTATCTCCACAGCAGTCCGAATCAGTCAGGGTGATGGCAGACGAGACGGTCGTCGACCAGGACGAGAACGCCCGAGTCCACGCGGAACGGTCCGGCAGAGACCGTGTCGTGGGAAACCGTCCAGCGGACGCTCCCGTCGGTGGGATCGAGTTCGAAGATCGAATCGGCCGACGTCACGTACACCGCCGTCTCGTCCGCGACGATTCCCGTGAAACCACCCATTCCGGCCTCGATTCCGCCGGATTCGCCGCCGACGCGCCAGCGCCGTTCCCCGGCGTGATCGACGGCGGTTACCCGTTCGTCGCTGACTACACAGACGCCTCGATCGGTCACGTCCACCGCCTCCAGCCGGGCGTCACTCCGCCACCGCTCCCGACCCGACGCCACCTCGACCGCGACCGTCTCCCTGTGTGTCGACACGAAAAGGAGGTCGTCGACGATCCGGACGTCGCCGGTCTCCGACGGAACCGGACGGTTCCACTGGCGCGAGCCGTCCCGGTCGACCCGACGGAGGCGGTCGCCGTCCCGGTAGACGACGCCGCGGTGGTCGGCGGCCACGGCCGCGTCGTGACGCTGCGACGCGGGTACGTCAAGCGTCCATTGCTGACGACCGCGGCGAATCGAGCGGAGTTTGCCGGCGTCCGTGCGGACGTAGACGCGCTCGCCGCCGGCGGCTATCCCGAGCGGGGCCGAACCGATCTCGAATTCCCATCGCTCGCCGCCCTCGCCGTAGCCGTAGACTGCGTGCTCGGTCCCGACGGCCGGCGGGTCCCCGAGTGCCCTGACGCGGACCGGTTCGGGTAGCTCGTCCCGCCAGCGTCGCGTTCCAGAATCCGTTTCGAACGCGTACACGAGCCCGCGCTCGCGGAACTCGCTGCTATCGAAGTCGAAGGTTCGGGAGGAATCGACGACCGCGATCAGACGGTCCCCGACGACGTCGGCGGTCGTGATCCCGCTACCGATCCCGGCAGCTGCGATCGACAGATCTTCCGACCATCGAATGTCACCACCGCCGGGCCGATACCCACATCCGGCGAGGCCGGCGACGGTCGCGCCGGTAAGCGCCGAGAGAAACTGCCGTCGCCGGGTCATAGTGAGTCACGGGAGATCGACTGCAGGTGATCGATTCGTTCCCCTGTCGAGGGGTGAGTCGCCGGGAAGATGTCGTTGCTGATCAGCTCGCGATCTTCGCCGAACTGGTAGTCGTCGATCGGCGCGACGTACAGCGCTTCGAGACCGCCGTCAACCTCACGGAGATCGCGATCGGCCACGTCGCTCATCTCCTCGTCGACCGTCCGGAGTGCGGACGCGAGCGCCGCCGGATCGCCGGTGATCGCCGCTGCACCGCGGTCGGCGGCGTACTCGCGATACTGCGAGAGCGTCCGAAAGAGCGTGAAACTCGCCAGCCAGAACAGCGCCGAGATGGCCATCGTAACGATCGCGCTGACGACCAGGACGACGATCGCGACGAACAGTCCCTTCGCCCCGTCGCCGTCTGTGTGTCGGAACGATCCGAGGACGTGAAAGACGCCCTTGAGGACGTAGAACGCGCCGATCGCGACGAGGTAGGTCAGCGACGGCAGGAAGTACGCCAGCGACATCACGGACACGTCGCGGTTCTTGACGTGTGCGAGTTCGTGTGCGAGCACGGCGTCGAGTTCCGCGTCGTCGAGCGCCTCGAGTGCGCCCTCGGTGACGACGACGGTCGCGGTCGACGGCCGCACGCCGACGGTGAACGCGTTGGGGACGTCTGACCGGCTCACGGCGACGCGAGGGGGTTCGACCTCGGCGATCTGTGCGAGACGCTGGACGCGCCGATGGAGATCCGGTCGCTCATCGGCATCGACGCGCCTGGCGCTGACCGACCGGAGCGCGACCGAGTCCCCGTACCGATACTGGACGGCCAGGCCAACGAGGACGACGCCGACGGCGAGCCAGGGCCGGACGTAGACCTCACCGTTGTACGGCTTCCCGGTCGCCCAGGAGAGCAGATCCAGCCCCACGGCGTTGATCGCGAAGACGAACGCGTAGATGAACGCCACCGGCAGTGTGAGGACCAGTGCGAGTGCGACCCCCATCCGGACCGTCAGTCCGGAATCTGTGTCCCATTTCATCACAGCCCACGAGCGTTGTGCGAAACGATGGCGGTCGAAGATTAATACTTTATCGTCGACGCCGCGGCTACTCGAACGACGCCGAAACCGCGTCAGCGAGGACCCCCGGTTTGCGGTAGTGTTTGCTCACGGGCGGAATCTCCCGATCGAGGTCGAGCAGCTCGTAGACGGCGGTCATCGCCGTGCGAACCGAGTACTCGACGGTGAACACGACGTCGCGCGGGAGGTCGGCGTACTGTCCGAGGAACGCCAGGTTGCGCGAGCTGTCGGGGACGACCGCCGGCCGGTCGCCGGACGTCCGGGGCTGGAAATGGGCCGTGATGAACGGCATCATGCACGGCACGCAGTCGACGCCCTCCAGGATCTCCGGCAGTCGGTCCGCACACTGGAGGTGATAACACAGCTCTTCGAGGATCTCCCGGCCGGTACACTCGGACATCTTCTTCTCGACGTAGTCGCCCTCCCGATCCGGGAACAGGGCGTAGCCCCAGAAGATCTTCACGTCGTCGGGCTGGTTCGCGAAGTGCGGCTGCGCGGCGACGACAGTCGACATGAGCCAGGACGAGTCGACGTAGGTCACCAGCCCGTTGCCGGGCTCCTCGTCGGTGAACTCGACGATGTGATCGAACAGGTCCGTGTTGTGCAGCGTCACGGTGAACGACTCCCACTTGGTCTCCTGGACGTTACCGGCGAAGACCTCGGGGTCGCCGAATCCGGGGTTGTCAGCGGCGATCGACCGCCACAGCTCCCAGGACGCGCCGGTCTCGTTCGTCTCGGGGGCCTCGTCCCACGCGCCGAGGTCCGACCCGTCAGTCATCGAGCCGTTGGTGAAAAAGACCATATCCGTGGGCTCGACCCCAATGCGCTCGGTTCCGCCGTCGGTCTCGCAGTGGAGTCGCTCGACGGTCCGGCCCGCTCGCGAGGTGACGATGTCCATGTCGGTGACGCGACAGTCGTACTGGAAGTCGACGCCACGGTCCTCGAGCCACCGTCGCAGCGGCAGGATCATCGAGTCGTACTGGTTGTACTTGGTCCGGTCGATCCCCTCCATCGTGTGCAGCCGGGGGAACTCGTGGAGGAAGCGGTACATGTACCGGCGGACCTCGGCGACGCTGTGCCAGGGCTGGAAGGCGAAGATCGTCGCCCACACGTACCAGAAGTTCGTCTCGAAGAAGTCGTCGCCGAACCACTCCTCGATCCGGGTGTCCCCGAGTCGCTCCTCGGGCGTGAGCAGCAGTCGAACCAGCGAGATCCGGTGGCGGGTCTCCAGCTGGAACTGCGAGGCGTCGAGATGGGTGCCGTCCTCGATCAGTCGCGCCTCTGCGTAGGACGGGTGTTTCGCGTTGAACCGGTTCATCTCCTCTTTGACCGAAATGCTGTCGTCCTCCAGGGCGGGGATCGTCCGGAAGAGGTCCCAGGTACACTCGTAGGCGGGGAAGTTGAACATGCGCCCGCCCCGGATGACGTAGCCTTCCTCGGGGTCGCCCGCGCCGTCCATCGCCCCGCCGACGATGTCGAGTTTCTCGTAGACGTGGACGTTCTCGCCGGGCACGTTGCCATCACGGATCAGAAACGCCGCAGCCGCCAGCCCGGCGATTCCGCCGCCGACGACGTGGGCCTCCCGGTCGGCGACGTGCGGCGTCTGTTCAACAGGCATGCGATCCCTCCGGCGTCGCGTTCGTCCGGACGCGCTGGTGTGCCGATCCGCGGTCTGTGCTCGCCTGCGGTGGTGATAGCGTGGTCATGGATCCTCCAGTTCTGTGCCGACCAGACGGTATGCCCGACGTCTCGCCACAGCGAAACGTAGGCCGGCCGCGGCGCTAACGCTTTGCAGGATATATCCTGCAGTTCAAGCTCATCTGCACGGCCATGCAGACTCTCCCGGCGTTGCAGCTCAGGCTCGTCCAACCTTGCAGTGCGAATCACTCCGCGCTGGCGATCGTGTGACCGACGAGCCGGCGCTGGCCGCGCCGGAGTCGCTCGGACAGCGCCGAGGTCGTCGTCTCGAGTTCCGCGGCGACGTCGGACAGGTCGGCTTCCCGGGGCACGTCGAAATAGCCCATCTCGTGGGCGGTGAGCAGCGCCTCGTGCTGGGCAGCGGTGAGACCGTAGTCGTCGGTCCGGTCGGTCTCGGCCTCGAAAACGCGCCGGGGTCGGAACTCGACGCCCGTGTTTCCACACGCGGTCCGGAACGTGTCCAGCGCGTCCCGGTCGGCGAACTGCGCACTGACTCGCCAGCCGCGACCGGTCACGACCGCGCCCATGGGGTGGGTCCGGAGGTCGACGAGTCGCGTGTAGACGTCGGCGTGTGCCGTATCGAGAGTGACCCGATAGCGCGACTCGACGACGGCCGACTCGAGGGCGACGTACTCCGGGATCGGGTCGGCGTCGTCCATGACCTCTTCGAGGCGGGCCGGATCGACGCCGGTCGTCGAGAACACGACGGCGGGCGCGCCCGCCGTCCCCGAGACCACGTCGTCGATCGTGAGGATCGTATCGAGAGCCGCCGCGACGCCAGTCAGCGGCAACTCCGCCGACAGGAGTTCGAACTCGCAGACGACGCTCATATACTGTGCTTGCACGGGCCGGGACTTATACTGCCGGCTGTAACTTTTCGAAATGATTCGGCACGAGGTTGTGCCGAATATCTTTACGAACGTACAGCCGGCAGTATTAACCGCGACGAGGAGGCCGGCAGAAGGGAAGCCGTGTTCGTCCCGTCGCAGACGGAACAGATGCGAGAGCCGTCACGTCGCTCTGCTCTGTCCGCGATGTGCGTTCATCGTATCAGTCCGAAAGAATCTTAGGGATCGTTAATATGTCAAGAACTATGAATGACGCTGACTGGCACGCCGTAGGTGTCGCGTTTGCGGTTGTGATAACGTTCGTAGTTCTCATCTTCGTGTCAGGTCCGGTCGGGCTGCTGTTCGGATTCGCGGTGGTGCTGGTCGTCGGTGCCGTCAGGAGCCAGTCGAAACAGCAACAGCGGCGTCAGGAGGCACTCGAAGAGCGCGTCGAGCAACTCGAAGCCGAACTCGAAAAGTCCGAGACTGACGACGGAGAGCAGTGATCGCCGCGTGCTCAGAGATGGCCTTCCTCGAGGAGCAGTTCGCCGTTGAGGATCGACGCGCCGGCCGCGCCGCGCAGGGTGTTGTGCGCGAGACAGTTGAACTGGACGCCGTTGGTCGTTTCCTGGACGCCGCCGACCGCAATGGCCATGCCGTTGTCGCGGTTGCGGTCGAGCCGGGGCTGGGGGCGGTCGGGCTCCTCGAAGACCCGGATCAGTTGCTCGGGCGAGGAGTACAGGTCGTCGGCCGAAGGATACGATGCCATCGCTTCGGCAGCCTCCTCGGGGGTGACGTCCGCGCTGGTGTCGGCCCAGACGTTCTCCAGGTGGCCGTCCAGGGTCGGGATGCGGTTACACGAGGCGGCGGCGGCGAAGTTGTTCCAGCGGACCTGTGCGCCGTCGAACTCGCCCAGCAGTTTCTTCGACTCGGTCTCCATCTTCTCTTCCTCGCCGCCGATGTGCGGGATCGCGTTGTCGATGATCTCCATCGAGGTGACGCCGGAGTAGCCCGCCCCGGAGACGGCCTGGAGCGTCGAGACGTCGACGCGTTCGAGCCCAAACGCGTCGTCCAGGGCCGCAAGCGGCGGCACCATCGTGATCGTCGAGCAGTTGGGGTTCTTGATGATCGCGCCGTCCCAGCCGCGCTCGTCGCGCTGGACTTCGATCAGATCGAGGTGCTCTGGGTTGACCTCGGGGATCGTCAGCGGGACGTCCGGGTCGGTCCGGAAGTTCGAGGAGTTCGAGGAGAGGACGTAGCCCTCCTCGGCGAATTTCGGCTCGACGGCCTCGCCGACGCCCGAGGGCAGCGACGAAAAGAGGAGATCGACGTCGTTGGGGACGTACGTCGGGTCAGTCTGGCGGACCTCCAGGTCCGCGACCGACTGGGGGATCGGCGTGTCGATCCGCCACTTGGCCGCCTCGCGATAGGTCTTGCCCGCGCTGTCCTCGCTGGCGGTGACTGCGGCAATCTCGAACTGCGGGTGCGGATCGAGAAGCTGAATGAGTCGCTGTCCGACTGCTCCGGTCGCGCCGAGGATGCCGACGTTGGTTGTCATGGTACTCGGGGGTAGCGCGATGCGCGTTCAAAACAGTTTGGATACGTCTCGCATACCCTCCGGATGTCGCCGTGGGACCGAGACGGCACAGCCAGACAGGTAGCGATACGCTCGGACAGTTTCGACAGGCATCGGGCAGAATCTGTCGTCGTAGCCACCGGTATCGGACAGTTTCCCAACTCGGAGAACGTACCGTCAGCGTCGAGCGCGGGCGAAAACGATAGCGTTACTTTTCGGTGTCGTCCTCGAAGGACGGTTCGGTCTCGGATTCGACCTGGGGCTCGGTCTCGAAGTCGGTGTCGGATTCGGTGGCGACCTCGTCTTCGTCCGACCCCTTCGTTCCACCCTCTTTCATCTCCTCGAGTTCCTGTTCGACCTGTTCGCGCCCCTTCTGGAACTCACCGATCGCCTGCCCCGACGAGCGGGCGAGTTTCGGGATCTTGTTCGCGCCGAACAGCAGCACGACGAGCAACAACAGCAGCAGCACTTCCGGGCCACCCGGGATTCCTGGGATCTGTAGGACTGAACTGAGCATCTCTACCTCCCCTTTGCTTGCTGGCTATTATAGGCTTTTTGCTAGACACCACGTCGTGAGGACGACAGCGATCCCGAAAGACAGACGCTCTCGTCGGGGAACCCCCACGATCCGAAATTCGCCGGGGGCGGCACAGTCTTGACGCTGGCGGTCGTATCGATGTCCGCCATGGTATCCGTAGGCGACTCCGCACCAGATTTCACTGCACCGCTCGCAAACGGCGACATCGAGTCGTTCACGCTCTCGGAGCACCTCGAGGACGCCCCGCTCGTGCTGGCGTTCTTCCCGGGTGCGTTCACCAGCGTCTGCACCCACGAGATGAACCACTTCCAGGACGACCTGGCGACGTTCGAGGACGCCGGCGCCTCGGTGTACGGGATCAGCGTCGATTCGCCGTTCGCGCTGAACGAGTTCCGCGAGAAGCTCGGGCTGGAGTTCGGTCTGATCAGCGACGCCGACAAAGAACTCGTCGAAGCGTACGACATCGCGATGGACTTCACGGACCTGGGCGTCCACGACGTCGCCAAGCGGTCGGTGTTCGTCCTCGACGATGACGGCGTCGTCCAGTACGCGTGGGTCAGCGACGATCCCGGCGTCGAACCGGACTACGACGAGGTTCTCGAAGCAGTCGAAGACATCGCGTAGGCCGCACCCGCTCGGAAGGGTACAGATCCCGTGTCTGAATCCGGAGAGGGCGGAAAAATTATATTCGCGTCTGTGCTATTTCCGGTCAGTGAGTATCAACGTCGATACGCGGATCGTCGACCGCGGCAGCGACGAGTACGTTGAGGAGGCGTGGGAGCTCAAAGAACGGATCCGCCGCTCGGAGGGCGTGTTGCGCCAGCGACGCCGGTTCTTCGAGAACGCCTATCGCCGGTCGAAGGTCTACGTCTATCTCAACCGGGCGCGACGGACGAAGCTCATCGGTTTTGCGGCGGTTCGACGGGACGGATATATGCTCTTTCTGGCCGTCGACGAGCAGTATCGCGACGAGGGGTTCGGCAAGCGACTCATCGCACGGGTCGCCGAAGACTACAGCACAGTCACCTGCCACGCCCGGACGACGAACGAAGAGGCCATCTCGTTCTACCAGCACGTCGGGTTCGAGATCGAGCGCCGGATCGACAACTACTACGAGGACGGCGGCGACGCGTACTATCTCAAACTCGGCGACGACAGCTCGATCACCGACCGCCTCTCGCAGTTGCTCGGTCGGTGACCCCGCGATTGAGACGGAGTATTGAACTGATTTACCGCCCCGCAGTCGATGCGGACGGGACGTCCAATAAGCCGTATGATAAGCTGTTCGTCGATCGCACCCGTGGCTTGCCCGACAGTGACGAAAACGCTTTAGCCCCGAGTTCGCAAACAGTGAGTCGATGGAAGAACGGACGCGCGCGTATCTCCGGGGCCGGTTCGGCGATCACTACCGGCGGGCCGACCTGACGCCGCCGCCGGACGCCAGCGAGCGCGAGTGGGGCTACATCCCCTGGACGTCCAGTCCCGGGACCACGATGGTGCGCCACCGGTCGCTGCTCGATCTCGGCTCGATCGAGGACTTTCTCGCGCGCGAGCGCCCCCGGCACGTCTACTTCTCCGCCGGGCGATACGACGACCCGAGCGCGTCCTCGATGGGCCAGAAGGGCTGGCGCTCCTCGGATCTCGTCTTCGACCTCGACGCCGATCATCTGCCGTCGGTCACGCCCGGCGAGGACACCTACGCCGAGATGCTGGCGTCGTGCAAGGACGCACTGCGCAAGTTGCTGGACTTTCTGGAAACCGACTTCGGGTTCGAACAGTTGACGGTTGTCTTCTCCGGCGGTCGCGGGTATCACGTCCACGTCCGCGACGAGGGGATCCAGCACCTCGACCGGGAGTCCCGCCGGGAGATCGTCGATTACGTGCGCGGGATCGGTCTGGAGTTCGACGCGCTGGTCGAGGAGGAAGCCGTCGGCGGGACGGCCGGCCGGAGCAGCCCAGCCCACAAGCGCACGCTGACGACGGAAGGCGGCTGGAGTGGCCGCGCCCACGGGCACATCATGGACACCGTCGAGGCGCTGCTGGCGAGCGACGAGTCCGCGGCGATCGAGCGGCTCACCGAGTACGACGGGATCGGCGACGGCAAGGCGGCGGCCGCACTCCGGGCGATGCGGGAGAACACCGACCAGCTGCGCGCGGGGAACATCGACATCCACCCGGCGTTCGTCTCGGTCGCGAACGCCCTCGTCGAGGAGGTCGTCGAGGGTGACAACGCACCGATCGACGAACCGGTCACGACCGACACGAACCGGCTGATCCGGCTGCCGGGCAGTCTCCACGGCGGGAGCGGCCTGGCGGTCAGGCGGATCGACCGCGACGAACTCGACGCGTTCGACCCGCTGGTCGACGCCGTCCCGGAGACGTTCGTCGGCCACGACATCACGGTCGAAGTGACCGACGGCGGACAGATAGAGCTCTACGGCGATAGTTTTACGTTCGCGGAGGGAGTGCATTCCGTTCCGGAGTACCTCGGCGTGTTCCTCATGGCCCGGGGCCGCGCCGAGAAGGGCCAGGAATAGCATGGACCTCGACGAACTACAGACGGTCAAGAGTCGCGAACGGCAGACTGACAGCCTCCAGCAGCTGCGCGACTCCTTTTACACCGAGGCCAGCGAGTACATCCAGCAACTGCGCGACGCGCGCGACCGGGCCGCCGAACGCGCCGACAACCCCTGGAGCGATCCCGAGGTCGGACGACTCTCCGACGAGATCGAGACCGCAGAGCAGACCGTCGAAGCGATCCACAAGCGCCGCGTCGCCAAGATCGTCAAGAACGCGTCGCTCGCGGCCCACGGGTCGCCGGTCGACGACGGCGGGCTCACGGCCGAAGAGCGGGAGATGTTCGAGCGACTCGTCGCCGACATCGAGGCGAACCGAGAGCACGTCCTCGACAAGATCGCGGGGGAACTGCCGGCCGACGCCACGCCAGGTTCGGGCCAGCCCGACTCGGCCCCGGAACCGGCCGGCCGGTCGGACGCCGAGTCGGCTGCGGCCGGACGCGACGCGCCGGAAGGGCGCACCGCTCCCGACACCGCGGCCGACAGTCTTCCACAAGCGGGCCGGGAGCCGTCACGCGCCGCGCCCGATCCAGCGGCACCGCCGTCAACCGACCAGACGGCGGGAGATCCGTCCGGCGGGTCGGCTCGCGCTGCAGACGAGGCCGGTCGGGGAGGAGCTGACGAAGAGACGGTCCCGGCCGCGGACGTGATGAACGACGGCGGGAGTGCGCGAGCCAGCGAGCCCGCGGCGGCAGGGGCTCCGTCCGCTCCATCCCAGACCGAGGCTCCGTCTGCTGGGACACAGGACGACGCTCCAGCTCCTGGGTCACAGACGGATCCAGTGGCGTCAGCCCCAGAATCGCAGACGGAGGCAGGGACGTCGCCCGAGTCACAGGGGGACACACCGTCGCAAGCGGATCCCGAGGCGGCGGCGGACGGTTCCAGCCAGGGCGTCGAGCGGCGAACGGTTCGTATTACTGCGGACGTCGGCGCGATCCTGGGCGTCGACCAGCGCGAATACGATCTCTCGGCGGACGACGTCGTGACGTTACCGGAAGCGAACGCGAAGCCGCTCCTCGAACGGGACGCGGCGCAGCCGCTGGATTGAGACAGTGACCGTTGCCAGGTTAGCAACACTACTCTGTGATCGGTGCGGAATACGGATCTCTACGGGATTTCACGGACAGCATCCGCCAGATCGTCCTCGTCGTGCCACCGAAGGAGACGGTCTCCGGCTGCCTCCTCAAGAGCGGCCAGATGGGTGGCGGCCATCCCGTTGTCGTACTTCGCGCGCATTCTGTCCTCGCTCCCGTACGTCCGCTTGAGCAGCCAGAGAACGTCTCTGACGTAAACCTGGTGATGGTAGAGGTAGCCGAGTTCCCACACGTGTCCGCCGTCGAAATCCTCGAGAACGCCGACGAGATGTGACGCCATCGCCGACAGGATGTCGAAGGCGGGCGCCCACAGATCGAGGTCGTCGCCAGTGAACGGCACAGGCCGTGAACGAGTAGGGAGGGACGGTTCACCGGCCGCCGTCCAGCGAGATCAGAGACGTCACTCTGATAGTGGTTGCTGTAACGATTTACCGGTGTGACCGCACGACTGCGTGCGGTCAACCCGGAACAGACTTACAGCAACCACTATGAGGAGTCCTCGTCGCCGAACTCCCGCTTCATCCGGCGGAGCTTGCGCTGGATTTTCCGGAGTTCCGTCTCGGTCTCGTCGACGGTCAGCTCCGCGGGCGGCGTCTGCCAGTCGGGTCGGTCGGCATCCGACTCGCGGCTTGTCGCTGGCTCGCGTCTGTCTCCCTCCACCTGCAGGTCTTCGATGTCGGCAGCGAGGAAGTCGATGCCCAGCCGTTCGGCTTCGAGGTATTGCTCCCGGGATTCGAGCGCGTCGAAGCCGGCGGTCGCGGCGATCGTGTCCGCGTCCGGCCCGAGCAGTTCGTCGACCTCCTCCCAGTCGGTCCGCAACTGTCGACCGGTGTCGATGACGTTCGACAGCGAGCCGAGCCGACTCAGCGAGCCGGGATGATCCATGCCCTGGCCACGCTCGCGCGCTCGCAGGTGGCTCATCTTCTCCGTGAGTAGCACTGCCGCCTGGGCTTCCCGCCCGCCGTAAATCGGATCGTCGCCGAGTGCCGCCCAGGAGACGCGTGCGCGATCCGTCTCGACATCGCCCAGGAGTTCGATCTCCGACGTCACCAGGTACGTGAACGGCGACAGCGAGCCGGTCCCCGTGCGCGTGATCGTGTTCTCGATGCGCCACTCGCCGTCGGTCCCCCGGTCGAAGACGCGCTCGACGTGAATCTCGAACTGGCCGCGCCGCCCGACGTAACTCTTCAGGAGGCACAGACACCGGTCCGCGTCGCCCGGGAGCCCGTCCGGCGGCAGCCACCGCTGTCCCTCGAGCAGGTAGTCCTTCTGTGCGGAGACCTGGACCGGGAGCAACTCTTTGACGTGCCTGTTGACGCGTCGATTGACGACGTCCTCCGGCCCGAATCCAGATCCCATCCTCGGTGTGCGTACGTCGGCTGTGCGGTTAAATATTCAGGCTGCCCAGAATGTTGTGGTGACTGTCACTTCTGTCGGCGATCAACGAGACTCGCCAGTGTCTCGCGGTCCCGCTTGTACTCTTCACAATCGAGCGTACGCTTGTCCGACAGTATCCCGATGCTCGTTTCGATCGTCTCGACGGCGGTGAGAATTCGCGAGAGATCGTCGTCCGGCAACTCCGCACTCATACTGACCGTTGTACGTCCCTCCCGTATCGACCGCACAGCTGCCGGCGGTCGTCCCAGTAAATCGTTACAACAGTCACGATCATGCCAGATGTTCGTCGACCTTCCGGAGTGCCTCGTCGAACCGTTCGGCAGGCGATCGGTCATCGCGATCGCTCGCTAGTCGCTCACGGAGCTCCTCGAAGCGGTCCTCGTCGCCGAAAATCAATCATCAGAGGCAAATCAGCTCGAACCGTGTTCTCTACCGCCGCTAACCGAAAATCTAAAATGTGTAGATTTCATATTCCAGACTACGATGCCGACACTGACCGAGAAGATATCAATAGCTGGTGAGGGAACTGCACCCTCTATCGATGATTTCGACGGATTCCTCGCGGCGGCGACGCTGCTACAACGACCACGCCTCGCTCGGAGTTACGTCTACATCTGCTATTACGGGCCGGCGACTGTTCAAGAGCTTATCGACACGCTGGACGTGGCTCGGGCGACGGCCTACGACGATATCGAACGGCTCGAAACCCTCTCGCTCGTCGAGCGTGACGAGAGTACTCGGCCGCATAAACTGACAGCCGAACCGTTCGCATTCGTCGATCAGGACGAGTTGGCGATCACACCGACGGTTCTTCACGCAATTGCACTCACCGAAATCGACGACGACCTCGAGTATTTCCAGAACCGCTACGGCACTGGACGACTCGTTCGGGGGCTCCGTCTGACGGGCGAGCACTACGCGGGACAGCTCACCCAGCGACTGGTTGCCGAGAAGCTAGACGTCGCGCCGGCCGAGGGAATGGCAGTCGTACAGGCGCTTCGCCCGGCGCTGGCAGCTGGTCAGGAGTTCGACCCGTACTTTGATCGGCTCTTCCCTGCCATCGCCGACGCAATCGATGTCGATATCGACCGTGTCCAGCCACGGTCCGACCGGACGAATGAGTGAGGAACCGGACTCCGACGACATCGTACTCGTCGATACGAATATTTTCGTCGCAGTGGGTGAGCCGGGAACCTCGAAGTACCAGTCGTTGCGCAAGTACGCACAGCAGCGACATCTGGTGTTGCTGGTTCCCGAGCGCGTCCACGAAGAACTGAGTACGATGCACGTCGCGAACCGAGTCCAACACGCTGTCGACGACGGTTGGGCCGAAATCGTCGATCCGCCCTCACCGACGCACGCTGAGGCAGTGACTGCGATGGACACTGTTCGGCGGGAAATCGCACGCCGAAGCGCCAAAGACGAACACGAGGTCGAGAAGGCCGACACAGTGCTGGCCGGGTTGGCTATCGAATATCGCCACCGACGAGGCGATGACGTGTTCGTGCTCACAGACGACAGAGTGGCCGCAGCAGCGATCCGAGTGGCAGTTCGACGCCAGGATCATGAGGACGCCATAGCCGTGGTGACGCGAAGCGATATTCTCGATAGCGATGACGACCTACGTCTGATCTAGAAACATACCTCAACAGGTCGTATGCATTGAGATATGCAGTCGCAACTACTGTTTACGGCGGGCGTAGGTGACATCTGTCGTAGTATCTGCTACCAAGTGAATGTATCTACGGAGTTGCACGCGCGTCCCAGCTACGCTCGCTAACGAGTGAGCACGGTCGACAATCGCGGACGCGTATCGATGTTCGTTTGACGCGAAGAAGATGAGATTACCAGGTCAGGCCCTCGTAGGTGAGCCCGTCGCGGCGCTCGATGACGCGCCGGCCGTCGATCACGACCGGGTCGGCCATCGCGTCGAACTCGGTGTTCAGGGCGGCGAACTCGTCCCAGTCGGTGACGACCATCGCGGCGTGGGCATCCGCGAGTGCGTCGGCCGCGCTGTCGGCGTACTCGATATCGGGGAACTTCTCGCGCATGTTCTCGGTCGCGACCGGGTCATAGCCGACCACGTCGGCCCCGCGGTCCTGGAGCCCCTCGATGATCGGGATCGCACGCGTGTAGCGGATGTCGTCGGTCCCGGGCTTGAACGCCAGCCCCAGCACGGCGACGCGCTTGCCCTCGACATCGGCGTGGTCGCCGAGCAGGTCGAGCATTCGCTCGGGCTGGCGGTCGTTGACTGCGACCGCCGCGTCGAGCAGGACGGGATCGTAATCACGGTCGCGGGCGGCGTGTCTGATCGCATTCATGTCCTTCGGGAAACACGATCCACCCCAGCCGACGCCGCTGCGCAGGAAGTGCTCGTCGATGCGGTGGTCGAGGGCGATCGCGTCAGCCACCTCGTAGGCGTCGACGCCGTACTCCTTGCAGACGTTGCCGATCTCGTTGATCAGGCTGATCTTCGTCGCGAGGAACGCGTTGTTGGCGTACTTGATCATCTCGGCCTCTTTGATCCCGGTTTCGACGATCGCGGGATCGCCGTCGGCGGCCTCGACCAGCGGATCGTAGACGCGATCGAGTGTGTCTCGGGCAGCGTCGCTCTCGGCGCCATAGACGATCTTGTCGGGATCGCGGAAGTCGCCCAGCGCGAACCCCTCACGGAGGAACTCGGGGTTCATCGCGACGTGGAACGCCTCGCCCGCGGTCTTGCCGGCGGCGTCTTCGACGATCGGCGTGACGACGTCCTCGGTCGTGCCGGGGATGACCGTGCTCTTGACGACGACCAGGTGCTCGTCGTCCTTCTCGGCGATCGCCTCGCCGAGCGACTCCGCGCCGGCTTTCATCGCCGCGAGGTCGATCCCGCCGTCGGCCTCGGAGGGTGTCGGCAACGCGAGGAACGTGACGTCGGTATCGCGCACGTCGGCGTAGTCCGTGGTCGCGACGAGCGTGTCCCCGCCGTGATCGCCGATCAACTCATCGAGTCCGGGTTCGTGGATCGGTGCCTCGCCGGCGTTGATCGCGTCGACGACGTCCTCGTCGATGTCGACGTTCGTGACCGTGTGCCCGAGTTCCGCGAACCATGCAGCGATTGTCGTGCCGATGTAGCCGCTGCCGACGACGCTGACGTGCATTGTATTCGGTCGGTTCGCTCGCCCCCGGTTTGATGGTTTCCGTTCGGTGTTGGTCTTAAAGGAGTGGATGAGTGAGGGGTCGTGTTCAGAGATGGACGCGAAAGAGGTGAGACCACTCTGAAAGCCCTCGCCAGTTCCGGTCCCGCGACTCGCTGCGCGCTTCGGGCGCTATACGCCCTGCAGTGCTTGCTTCGTCGGGGTTCCCGGAACTGACTCGCCCTTTCATTCCGCCAGGATTCGGTTTCTTGGCCGGTCGGAGGGAACGCTTCGGTCGGTGCTTATCTGAGAGGGATCATCGTCGAACGATTTCACCCGTGAAATCGAACGCTGCCGCCCGGTCGGATGTAGGCATCCCTCCGACTGGCTACGAGAATCCCTATGAATACCGCCACCAGCGGTGAGAGGGCTCTTATCGGACCGTCCGCGGCCCCGAAAGAAGGCAGCGACCCAAAGTCTCAAGGCCGGACAAAGAGATACCCAGACACAATGAAAGCTGTCGTGCTGGCCGCAGGCGAGGGAACCCGCCTCAGGCCGCTGACCGAGGACACGCCCAAGGCCATGGTCGAAGTGAGCGGGAAACCGTTGCTGACCCACTGTTTCGAGCAACTGCTCGATCTCGACACGGACGTCGAGGAGTTCGTCGTGGTCGTGGGCTATCGCAAGCAGGACATCATCGAGCACTACGACGACGAGTTCCGCGACGTCCCGATCACCTACACTCACCAGCGCGAACAGAAGGGGCTGGCTCACGCGCTGTTGACCGCCGAAGAGCACATCGACGACGACTTCATGCTCATGCTCGGGGACAACGTCTTCCGGGCCAACCTCGGGGACGTCGTCCGTCGCCAGCAGGAACATCGGACCGACGCGGCGTTTCTCGTCGAGGAAGTGCCCTACGAGGAGGCCGGCCGGTACGGGGTCTGTGACACGAACGACTACGGCGAGATCGTCGAAGTGGTCGAAAAGCCAGAGGATCCGCCGTCGAACCTTGTGATGACCGGCTTCTACACGTTCTCGCCCGCGATCTTCCACGCTGCCAAACTGGTGCAGCCCTCGAACCGTGGGGAATACGAGTTGAGCGAGGCCGTCGACCTGCTGATCCGGAGCGGCCGGACGATCGACGCCATCCGCATGGACGGCTGGCGCGTCGACGTCGGCTACCCAGAAGACCGCGAAGAGGCCGAGCAGCGCCTCTCGGGGAAAGCGGAGGCCGACGTCGACTCGGCTGCCTCGTCCTGAGAGAGTCGCCGGTGTCTTCCTGAGAGAGTCGCCGGTGTCTTCCTGAGAGAGTCGCCGGTGTCTTCCTGAGAGAGTCGCCGGTGTCTTCCTGAGAGAGTCGCCGGTGTCTTCCTGACAGGTCGCCAGTCTGTATCGAAGCGATTCGCTATCCACGAACGAGCGGTTCGTACCAGTCGCGGTTGTCACGGTACCACTCGATGAACTTCCCGACGCCCTCGCGAATGGTGTGGGAGGGCTCGTAGCCCAGCAGTTCCTGTGCACGGGTCGTGTCGGCGTGGGTGTGTTCGGCGTCGGCGTCGTGGCGCTCCTCGTAGACTAACTCAAGATCAGGGGAGAGCTGGTCGCGGATCTCCTCGGCGAGCGTCCGGATCTCGATGTTGTCCGTCGAGCCGATGTTCAACACCTGGCCGTCCGCGGCGTCGGTATCCAGCAGCGTGACGTTCGCGTCGACGACATCGTCGATGTAGGTGAAGTCCCGGGTCTGGGTGCCGTCGCCGTAGACGATCGGCGGCTCGTCGTTCATGCACCGGGAGACGAAATTCGAGATGGCCATGTTCGGGCGCATCCGTGGCCCGTAGACCGTGAAGTATCGCAGCGCGACCGCCGGCAAATCGTAGACCTCGCTGTAGGCCATCGCGTAGCGCTCGGCGGCCAGTTTCGAAGCTCCATAGGGCGAGACCGGCGTCGTCGGATGGGTCTCCTCGTAGGGCAGCGACCGGGGGACCCCGTAGACTGACGAGGAGGAGGCCATGACGAACCGTTCGATGCCGCTGTCCCGGCAGGCGTCCAGCAGGTTCAGCGTCCCGTCGACGTTGACCTCGTCGTACTTCCGCGGGTTCTCGACGCTCGGGCGGACGCCCGCCTGGGCTGCCTGGTGGTAGACGTAGTCGGCTTCGCTTACTAGGTCCGAGACGAGCTCGGCGTTCCGGACGTCGCCCTCGACGAACTCGTAACTGCCGTCGCCGGTCTCGGCCGCGTCGCGCGCGGTCTCGATGTTGTGGCGTTTGATGTCCAGGTCGTAGAACGGGTCGAGGTTGTCCAGGACGACCACGTCGTGACCGTCGGCGGCGAACCGCTCGGCGAGGTGCCCGCCGATGAAGCCCGCGCCACCGGTGACGAGTACGTGCATGTCTGTGGGTGGGTGTGGGGGAGGGCAAAAAGGCGTCGTGTTTCCACCGAACGTGAGAGCCACCTCACGCCGAAGTGGGAAGCGTTCGGCTCCACCGGCCTGAGCCACGAAGGCCAGTCAATCCCAGTCTCACCCACTGTCCAAGGCGGTTGCCTCTCATAGTGGTTGCTGTACGTCTGTTCCGGGTTGAACGCAGTCGTGCGGTCATGGCGGTAAATCGTTACAGCAACCACTATCAAGGAGCGCTGGGCTTCCGGCTCCGGCGGAGTCATAAGTGAAACTGTAAAATTCAGTTTCGCCGAATTCAGATTCTGCGAAATTGAACTATACTAATCACAGCACTTATATTCGGGGCGAGCGGAAGACGGGGTATGGATACCTTCGTCAACCGCACGAAGGAACTTGAGCGCCTCCGGACCTTCTACGAGAGTGACAACTTCGAGCTGGCGGTGATCTACGGCCGTCGCCGGATCGGCAAAACCGAACTCGTCCTTGAGTCGCTCCGGAACAGCGACAAGGCGGTCTATCACCAGGCGACCCAGACGACGCCGGCGACACAGCTCGATCGGTTCGTAACCGACGCAGCGACAGTGTTCCCCGGCATCGAAGACGTCAAACAGGAGTGGGATTCCCTCTTGCGATATCTCTTGCAGACCGACGGGATCGTCGTGATCGACGAGTTCCCGTATCTCGTCGAGACTTCGCCGGGGCTCCCCTCCGAGATTCAGCACATCATCGATCACGACGTGGCCGACAGCAGCGCTACGCTGGTCCTGACGGGCTCGTCGATCGGCATGATACACGAACACGTCCTCGATGGCGGCGCACCGCTGTACGGCCGCCTCTCACAGACCCCCAGCGGACGGATCGAGCTCACACAGCTTTCCTTCGATGCGGCTATGGCGTTCGTCCCGGAATACGATCCGGAACAGCAGGTGTTCACGTTCGGTATTTTCGGGGGGACTCCCAGGTACTTGCGTCCACTCGACGGGACGCAAAGCGTCGGCGAGAACGTCACCCAAACGCTGCTTGAATCGGACGGGGCGCTGCACGACGAACCGGAGACGGTGCTCCAGATGGAACTCGACGAGGTCAATCGGTTCTTCGCGCTGCTCGAATCGATGGCACGCGGCAATCGCGCTCGCAACGAAATCGCCCAGGGCGCCGGCCTGCAGAGTCGCGATACGAGCTACTACTTCGATCGGCTGGAAACGCTCGGTCTGATCGAGCGCCACCACCCGGTCACCGTCGATCCGACCTCGACGCGCCGGACTCGCTACCGGATCCGGGACCCCCTGTTTCGGTTCTGGTTTCGCTTTATCTACGGGCAGTCGGGTCGTTACGAACTGTACGGCGAGGACGCCTACACAGATCTCGTCGAGCCGGAGCTGTCGGATTTCGTCAGCGGCACGTTCGAACGACTCTGCCGGCGTGCACTCCCGGTGTTGGTTCCGGAGTACGATCTGCGGACTGTGCCGGGGGCATGGTGGTACAAGGGCCGCGAGATCGACATCGTCGCGCCGACCAACGGGGAGACACTGCTGGTCGGCGAATGCAAGTTCACGAGCCAACCGCTCGGGTACGACGTGCTTGCTCGCCTCGAAGACGACGCGGCACACGTCGAGTGGACGCCCCCGACCGGTGGCGATCCGGCGATCGAGTATCTGCTGTACTCCCGGAGTGGCTTCGCCCGCTCGGTTCGCGAAGCGGCCGCCGATCGGGACGATCTTTCCCTCTTCGATCTCGAAGACGTGGTTGGCGCGCTTCAGCGGTGATCTCCATTCGCCGCCCGGCCGGAGTCGATTAACTTCGACGGCGATGTCGACATCGCTATCTGGGTGCGTTCATACCGTTGCGTGCGAGCCGAACAGGATCGCGAGCCGGACAGGATGCTCCGCGGGTGTCGAACGCACGCGCTCTATCGGGAACTCCCGTTCGATTCATCATCTACGACGTGTCTCCTCGGTAGCAGCGCAAGCAAGGCTCGGCTCTGAGACTAGAGGTGGTCGTATCCTTTGCGCTCGAGTTCCGCCTCCAGTTCGACGTGCATTGACTCGATAGTCTCGTCGTCGAAGTGCTGGCCCGTCATCGCACCGGAGATCTCCACGATCTCGGCGTGCCACTCGCGTACGGCGTCCGCCAGAGCTGCCAGGAGTTGGTCTTCTGTCCGGTCCGTTCCGTCGACCTCCTCAACGACCTGCCAGCCCGGCTGGAAGTTCTCGATGACGTAGCCCGCGTCTTCGAACTGAATCGCGAAGCGCTCACAGACCGCCCCGAATCCGGTTTCGAAGCTGAGGAGCACCAGAACGTGGACGACATCGTCACGCGCTTCGAGATTGCGAAGATCCGCGACGGGAACCGCAGTTTCGGGAAGCACCGACCGAAGCGGCTCCGGAAGCGATGGGCTGTTGCTGTCGGTCCCCGCCGATCCGTACTGGTCGTCGATCGGATCGCCCTTCTCGTTGACGACCGTTGGCTCCCGGTCGCTTGCTTCCTCGCTATCGATCGCTTTCAGGATCGCGTAAAAGCGCCACTCGTCACCGTAATCGTACAGGTAGCAGATACGGTCGTACTGTTCGAGGCCGAGCTGGCGCGTCATCTCGCCGATCGTTACCTCGCCGGCGTTCTCGAGTCGCTCGGGGCCCAGCAGTGGATCGGTTTCGGGTGCGCCTTCGTACTGCTGTGGGGACTGATATTTGACGTCGCTGTTCCAGTAGTCCTCGTCAGTGCCGACGAACCAGAGATGACCCTGGTCGAGACCGGTCGCAGCGTTGATCGTCCGCTGGAACTCGGCGAGCGTTCGATCCGCGCCGACGACAATGTCCCGCCACAACGACGTCGGATCGGGCTCGAACTTGACGCGGAAGCGGTAAGCGGTCATTGGCCTGCCTCCCACAGCACATCGATCCGATCGCGGATATTCGCGAGTGTGCGAGTCGTCATCGCTGATGGATGTCGATCCGTGGGGTCATCCGGGACGGCATCCGCCGAATTCGCATCGGGTGGCGGGTGAAAGTGTGTCCGCTGTGTGTGCGGGTTCGGATGTCGATCCCACCGACACTGCCAGATCTTGTCGCGGTGGGTCTCGACGTAGTGGAAATTGTAGTCGTCGTTCGTGTACCACCGAATCTCAAGTCTGACCGCTGTGACGTGTGCTGGGTATCGATCGAGATCACACGCCAGTTGGAGCATCGAAAGCGTCGCACCCGTGCGTTCGGTCGTGACAGTATCGACCAGGGAATGCGTTTGAACTCGGTCGCGGATCGTCTCCAGTACAGCGTCATCGATCGGAGCAGACGGGCCGGACATCGTCACGCAGTAAGTTTGTCGTCCCCTCGTCGAGCGATTCGAAGTGCCTCCTTGTGTCGCTCGATCGATTCGCGGACCGTGTGCCATTCCCCGATTGCCTGCAGTCTGTCTTCGAGTTCGGCATGCGAAGCCCCCTCAGGCAGGGACACCGCGTCCGGGGAGCTGGCATCAAACGTGTCCTGGTATTGCTCGTCTTGGGCTTCGAGCTCTTGAAGATCGTCGAGGAGCTGATCGACCGTCCGTGTCGTCGCGAGGTCGTTGGCACGTCGCCACCGGAAATAGGCGTCATTGCGGACGTACCGCGTTCCAGTGTCGTTGTCGAGTTGCCGGGCGATCCCGAGTTCGACGAATTCGCCGAGGTGTTTGCGGGCGGCATTCGTCGAGCAGTGCGCCCGTTCTGCGACTGTCGCGGCTGTCGCCGGCTCTGCAAGCCCCGTGACGACCGCTCGAATCCGTGTCCGGGTGTCCTGTGTTCGAGCCCACTCGTCCCGTTCATCACTGAGTGTCGTCTCTTTGGGGTCCGGATCGAAGTCCGACATATGCAGATATATGCATTATCTGCGTAAATATATTTGGTCAAGGACCAGTCGTTTCGATTGTGTCAAACGGACTGCTAGACGTCCCTTCCATATTGACTGCCGTCGTGTTTCCGATCTCCGAGCGGACGGATCCGCAGGGGAGACACCGTTCCAATTTTCAGGAGCGATTTGACGCCGACGACCCGGACACAGTCTCGCTTGTCGAGACGGATGGGGCCGACTCGGTCGAAAGCGCCTGGGAAGCTGTCTCGGAGTGGAAATCGTTGAAGCGACGCGTCGAATTGCTGGATGCGGCACGGCGGGACGACCTGGCTGTTGAACGGTAGCGGACGCCAGCGCCCGATTGGGACCGCGCCTGATAGATGTATTGCTGGTTCCCGAACGCGTCCACGAAGAAAGCGGAGATCGCGATGGACACTGTTCGGCGGGCACTCGCATACCGTTTCGTTTGGAGTCTGTAATGACACGGATGACGCGTCATAACACCTATTCTCGTAGGGGACGAATCGGTAGTCAAGATGGCTACGAACAACGACAAAATCCAGTTTCGGGGAGAAGCTGAGAAGGAAGCAACGCAAGTCGTCGATCAGATGCGTCTCGGAGGCATAAACGTGAGTGAACTCGCTCGGCAGGGGCTCCGGGAGAAACTTCGAGAAGCGCTCTCGGACGAAGAGAAAATTACGCTTCACCAGCAGTACAAGCAGGGAGACCTCTCCGAAGACGTGGCAGAGATTCTGCTCGGTGATGGCTTGGCGGAGATCGAACGCGAGCGGGAGGCCTTTGAGGAAGCTGCAGAACTTGACACGACGGGGGTCTTTCAGGAATAGCGATGGCGGACAGCGAACGACGCCATCCGATCATCGTTGATACTGACGCATTGATCGCTGTCGCAAACACACATCTCTGGTCTCGTCTCACGGAGACGCTGAATCTGACACGTAGCGAGCGGAAGCCAATCCGTTCACGGGTGGTCCGAGCGACAGCACGGGCCGACAGTCCACGCGCTACGGCTCGTCTGGATGTTCCACCGCTTCCAACCCCGCTTCGATAATCTCTCGATAGGCTTCTTCGAGGCTCACGTCCTGCTGTTCGGCGTAGTCTTTCACACGCCCGTTCAACGTGTGCGAGATGTCGATGTTCGGTCGCATCGTCTGTGTCCAAAAGACATTTAGACGTAGAACTACAAATGTCTGTTGTCGTGAGGCGAACCAACACGTTCGCGGTGCGCCCGCTCTCCACGCAGGACGAGCAACTGCTCCGCGACCTATTGGACGCCTCCGCCAGCCTGTGGAACGAACTGAACTACGAACGTCGCCAGAACTTCTTCGACGGCGAGAGTGTGTGGGAGACCGCCGACTACCGCAAGCAGTACGTCGGTGTCCTTGGCTCCGCCACCGCTCAACAGGTTATCCGCAAAAACAGCGAAGCGTGGCGCTCGTTCTTCGCTGCCCGCGAGGACGGCGAGGACACCGCCCCGCCCGGCTACTGGGGCAACGAGGAGGATGGTCGAGAACTACGGACGTACATCCGCAACGACCAGCACACCCTCGAAACCGGCGGACGGAGCCGCCTCGAAATCTCCGTGGGACAAGACCTAAAAGACGAATACGGTTTTAGCTACCACGATCGACTGCGCCTCGAAGTCGCTGGCGACCCAAAATGGGAGGGCGAACAGGGCCGGTTGGAACTGTACTCCGACGATGTGGACGACACGTTCAGGGCCATTCAACCCGTCACCGTGCCTGATTCTCGACGGGATTCACCACTAGCCGAGGAATCGGCTGCCTTGGACATCGGCGCAAACAACCTCGTCGCCTGTACCACCACGACCGGCCAGCAGTACCTCTACGAGGGCCGCGATTTGTTCGCCCGCTTCCGCGAAACCACCAAGGAGATCGCCCGCTTGCAGTCCAAACTCCGCGAGGGCCGGTACAGCAGTCGCCGGATTCGACGCCTGTACCGCAGGCGGACGCGACGACGCGACCACGCACAGGACACGCTCGTCCGAGATCTCGTTGAACGACTTTACGACGAGGGTGTTGCCACGGTGTACGTGGGCGACCTTACCGATGTGCTGTCGGAACATTGGTCGGCGCGAGTGAACGAGAAAACGCACCAGTTCTGGGCGTATCGCTCGTTTATCGACCGTCTCGCCACGACCGCTGAGGAGTATGGCATCACGGTCGAAGTTGAGTCAGAAGCGTACACAACGGCAGAGTGCCCGGTGTGTGGTGAGCGAGACGATACAGAGCGGGACAGCGACGTGTTCCAGTGTTCGTGTGGCTACGAAGGTCACGCCGACCTTGACGCGTCTCGGACGTTCCTCGAACGACAGGCTGGCAAAGAAGTCAGGTCGATGGCACGGCCCGTGCGCCTCAAGTGGGACGACCATAACTGGTCGGAGTTATCACGCTCCCCCGAGAGGGCCAGTCCCAACGAGGAGCGCACAAACCGGAGTACCGGCGACGGGAAACTTGCCTCCGTGGATACGGCATAGCCAACATCCCTACCGGAGGAATCCCACGGCCAGCCGTGGGAGGACGTCAAGACAACGAATGTCTGTCATCAGGAACTCGAACGACACGTTCGAGAGCACTCCGAGCATGCGCCCGAAGGAACGAGAGCGCGATGGCTCTATTCCGGGAGCAAAAAAGGCCCTCGAGCCGTTCGACAACGACGAGAACGCCTCGTTTGCTGTCGTGCCATGCGTGCCTCGTCCGCATGGAGAAGATGCGGGGGAGACATCACTACGCACGGAGATAGAACAGAACACCGACTTGTATCGATTTGCGATTCTAATGGACAAGCACGGGCGTCAGTCAATCAATCGCGTCTTCGACGACACAGAAGAAACGGCTGGAAAGGCCGTTGCTCCCACGTTTCTGCTGTATCTGTTACTCGATGCCGGAGAGTGTACTGTCGAAGAGTTTTGTCAGGCCTGCGGTGAGCTGCTTCGCGGAGAAGGATGGACGGGATACCAGGCGATCCAAGCGGCATGGGAAGCAATCCCGGTCGATTGTGCAGAGTATCTCTCGGACAGACTCCTCCCGTAAACTACCCCACCCTACTTCGCTCACCCACAGAGGGGTTCGCTCGTTGAGGGTGGGGCTTTGACGTGGACTCCCGTTCGGGCCACAGTACGTGGCACGGAGAGGCCCGGCTCCCCGTCGAAGGGGCGTCGGTGCTTTGCGGGCTTCGCCCGCATCGCTAGCGAGACCGTCGGTCTCGCCTTGCTTACACGTTCACGGTCATCGTCCCGCCATTGAGCGCAATGTTTACGGATGCGCCTCCGTCGCCCCCATTCTGGTTGCGACGGAGTAGCCGCCGACAACACCGCACCGCCACGTTCTTGGCGGCGTTGTAGTCGGCGTGGTTCTCGTAGCCACACTTCTGGCACACAAACGTTTCTTGCGTGGGGCGGTTGTCCTCGTGGGTGAACCCACAACTGCTGCATCGTTGTGAGGTGTAGTAGGCTGGCACCATCTTCGCCTGCGGGCTTCGCTCCAGCTCTTCAACGTCGATCCCGTAGGTGTTGGCCTTGTACTCGACGTACTCATACAAGCGGTTGAACCGCCAGCGGTGATGCCACGTCGCACCCCGCGCCCGTTTGCGGATGTCGGTCAGGTCTTCGAACGCGATCACTGAACAGTCGTGTTCCACTGCTTCTTCGACGATTTCGGTGGCGACGATGTGGAGATACTGCTTGTAGTAGGCCGTCTCGTGCTTCGAGACGCGCTGGAGCGTGCGGTGGGCCTCCTGTGTGCCTGTTTGCTGGAGGTCACCGCGCCGCTGTTGAAACTCACGGTGCCAATGGTCGAGTTCGTCGCCCGTCCAGAACCGCCCGGTTGACGCGACAGCAAGGTTCTCGACGCCGAGGTCAATCCCGAGGACTGTCCTGTTCTCGGGGACATCGGCGTCGGCTTGCTCGCTGTCGGTGTCGTCTTCGATTCGCTTGAAGCCGATGTGGAGCCAGAACTCGTCTTCAAACGGCTTGTAGTGGAGCGTGCTGGTGCGGAACTCCCACTCCTCGCCGTCAAGATACGTTTCGAACGGCGTATCTGTCTCGTTTTCAGGCAGCACGTAGTCCGCCTCGATGCGTCCATCCACGGTGGACAACGAAACGTGGTCTGTGTGGAAGGTGGCGGCGCGTTTGTCGTACCGAGCGGTGTCGGCGGTGAACTCGGGTTGGCTGGTGTCCTCGTTCTTTTCGAGGCGTTCGACGCCTGCTTTGACGGCTTCGACGGCCTGGAAGATGGCTTGCTGGACGAGATTCGCCGTGAGGTCGTGGTCTGCTTTCAGGTCGTGATACAGCTCGTCTTTGACGGCGTACTTCGCAGTTTGCTTGTAGTCGTTCTCGTTCCAGCAGTGGTCGCTAGTCTTGTTGGCGATGTGTTTGTATTGGGCGATGGTTTCCAGAAGTGCGTCCCTGTCGCTGTCGGCCACGAGGAGTTTGACCGGCAGCGTCCGACGCACCTCCATACGTTTTTCAACGTTTTCTATTCACTTAAATTCTTTTATAATATATTTAGGAGTTGGCCGCGTACTGAGAGCAGTGTTGGTGGAGGGACGTGACGCGCTCCTCCCCTCGCTACTGCGGTGCTTGAGAGACAGGCGTCTCTCTGCGCTGCTCGTTGAGGAAGGGGGCTCCGCGCTATCTTATGCTGACCTGCTTCCACCTCTGTCGGCCGTCTGAGCGTTTCGTAACGGACTTTGTATCCTCTCGTTCAAGGCAGTCACAGGCAACTGTACTCGGAGCAGAACACTCGACAGAGTGGGGTGTGAGTGTCGGTGGGGAGCACACGCGGGAGGATCGTTGCTCACTCGGTGTCGGTTTCATACTGCCGGCGGGCGTCCCAATAACTCGTTACAATGGTCACGATCATGCAAGATGTCCGTCGATCTTCCGGAGTGCCTCGTCGAACCGTTCAGCAGGCGATCGATCACCGCGATCGGTCGTCAGTCGCTCGCGGAGTTCCTCGAAGCGGTCGTCATCGCCGAGAAGCAGCGTCCCGTGCTCGAAGACTGCAGCCGCAAAGTCGGGGCCGAGTGTGTGCACGTCGACGACATCGACGTCGTCTGTCCCCAGCGCCCGAGTGAGGGCGGCGATCAGCCCGAAAAACGCCTCGTTAAACCCCTCGTCGCCCGGCTGGAGTCCGTCCAGTTCGACGGCGATGTCGACATCGCTGTCCGAGTGCGTTCGTCCCGTCGCGTGCGAGCCGAACAGGATCGCGAGCCGGACAGGATGCTCCTCGAGCGTCGAACGGACGCGCTTGATCGGGAACTCCCGTTCCGGATTCGATTCGTCAGCCACTACGTGTCTCTTCGACAGCGTCGAATATAAATACGGGGCCCTACGCCAGGGTCGCGTTAACTTTGGCGTGAGTTGTGATAGACAGCGAAGGCTTCGAGCCACTCTTCAGCTGTCTCTAGCTCGACATGGCTGAAACTATTTGCAAACG
>NZ_JAOPKC010000024.1:0-42264 GCF_025517535.1 Halapricum hydrolyticum | reverse complement strand
ACACCAGCGAGGGCAGAAGTCCCCCGCTGGAGGGGCGTTCTGTCAGTACGCCCTGAAGTCGGGGACGATGACCGTGAACGCGACTGACGTGGCGTCCGACGCCTACGTGTCGGCAGAACGGGAGTCCACCGACAAGCCAACGGCTTCAGCCGTTGGTCGCTGACGGTAGCCGCTGCGGATCGTTCCCTGGCTGTCGAAAAGCACTACGTCCGCAGGTAGTGGCTGGCGAACCTCGCCAGCAGCGGAACGTCGTCGAGATGGATGAGCTTCGAGATCGCACGCCAGCTGCCCTCGTTGGCCCGGCGCATCGTCTGCAGATCGAGCCGATCGAGGTCCTTCATGAACCGGTCGTAGCGCTCGTTGGGGGCGAAGTACATCAACTCGGTCATGAACAGCCGCGAATCCATCTTCGGGGCGACGGTCTCGTGCCAGAGATCGTCGTAGACGGAGATGTTGTCGGCGGAGGTGTCTCGCTTATCGGGCGTGAGACAGTGATCGACCGTGATCGCGGCAGCCCGGGCGGATTGCATCCCCTTGTTGATTCCTTCGCCCCACAGCGGGTCGATCGTCGGCACGGTGTCGCCGATCGCCATGAAGTTGTCCGTGCTCAGGCTCCCGGGCGACTGGATGTGGGCCGACCCGCGGTGTTGCTTGCCCTCGATGGGTTCGGCGTCTTCGAACCGGGGGTCGGTTTCGACCCAGTGTTGTAGATAGCCGTCGATCGTTCGGTCACCGCTGGCATATTGCTGATACTGCTCGTTTTGGATGTAGCAGACCCCGACCTTGGCGGTGTCCTCGCCGGTGTGGAAGATCCAGGAATAGCCGCCGGGCGCGTACTCGTGATCGAGCCGGAGCATCATCGCGTCGTTGAGGTCGGCGTAGTCGGGAGGGTCGAGATCGACGCCCTCGAACTCCCGTTCGATCCCGATCGCCTGCTTCTCGCGCTGCAGGTCACTGACACCTAGTGCCTTGGCAAGCGGGGCCGCCGGCCCGGTCGCGTCGATCACGATATCGCCGTACACTTCGTGATCGCCGTTGTACTCGACGCCGACGATCTCCCCGTCGTCCATGACGGGCCCGGACACCCGGGCGTCGAAACGATACTCTGCGCCCTTCTCGCGGCCGTCCTCGACGAGGAATTGTTTGAAGTCGGCGAACTCCAGGACGGCACCTGCCTGCGGTTGTTCGAAGTGGTGGTTGGGCGATTCGAGGACGACGCTGTCGGTGAACTGCATCACGACGTCGTCCGGGACGTTGAATGCGGTGAGCATCGACGGGAACGTCCCGCCGGTCGACTTGTTGCTCTGCCGAGGGAACTCTGACTCCGGCTCGGTCTCCAGCACGACGACGTCGTACCCCCTCGCGGCGACGTCGCGTGCACATTGGGCGCCGGCCGGACCGGCCCCGGCGACAACCACGTCGAAGCGGTCGGACATTAACTATTCAACATAGACAGGAATTGATAACGCTTTCCACTTCTAGACGACGTAATATTGAACAGTTACGTGACGGGACAAATGTGAGTGTCAGTACTCACTGTGTGAGTGTCAGTACTCACTGTGGCTGTACGTGTGCCTGTCTGTGGATTCGACAGGCAGAATGACGGAAAAATGACGGTAATTTCAAGCGTCCCCCGCCCCCGTTTCGGACATGGAACTCGGATACGTCCCGCTGGGACGCACCGGTCTACAGGTGAGCGAACTCGCGTTCGGGACCTGGCGGTTCGGGCGCAAGACTGACCAGGATTCGATCGAGATCCCCGAAGAGCGGGCCTACGAGCTGCTCGACGCCTACGAGGAGTGGGGCGGGCGGTTCATCGACACCGCCGACATCTACGGCGACGGCGACAGCGAGCGCTGGATCGGCAACTGGCTCGCCCAGCGCGACCGCAGCGAGTACGTCATCGCCTCGAAAGTCTACTGGCCGACCCGTGAGGACAACCCCAACTTTAGCGGGCTCTCCCGGACGCACGTCCGCCGGCAGGTCGACGCGATCCTCGACCGTCTCGGGACGGACTATCTCGACGTCCTGTACATCCACCGCTGGGACGGTGCCACGCCGGCCGAGCAGTTGATGCGCACGCTCAACGGCGTCGTCGAGGACGGGAAAGTCAACTTCCTCGGGGCCTCGACGCACGTTCCCGACGCCTGGCATATCGCCAAGGCCAACGAGATCGCGAAACGCCACGGGTTCGAACCCTTCACCGTCTCCCAGCCGCGGTATAATCTCGTCAACCGCGAGGTCGAAGACACCTACCTGGATATGTGTGCCGACTACGGGATCGAACTCGTCCCCTGGAGCCCGCTCGGCCAGGGCGTTCTGACGGGCAAGTACAGCCGCGACGACATGCCCGAAGACTCGACGGCCTCCGAGGACGAGGGCTGGGAGGACTACTATCTCACCGAGGAGAACTTCCAGGTCGTCGACGAGGTCCGGGCGGTCGCCGAGGAAGTCGACGCCACCCCCGCTCAGGTCAGCCTGGCCTGGCTGATGCACCACCAGGGGATTGCGGCACCGATCGTCGGCGCACGAACTGTCGACCAGCTCGAAGAGAACCTCGGAGCGGCCACCGTCGAACTGAGCAGCGAGCAGTTCGAGCGCCTGGCCGAGTCGAAGGACTCGCCGCTCGAAGGGATCTGATCCGTCCCGCCAACGACACCGATCTGCTCGCTGATCGGCGCAAGGGGATTGGATGCTCTCAGCGCTGTTTGGCACTCCTCCGAGCGCGTTCGGACGTCTTTGAGAGCCAAACGATCAAAACAGGGCTGCCGCCCGGACAGACCCTTGCCAGCCGGGATCCCCGACTCTGCGAGCACGTTTCACTTCTTGTAGAGCCAGCTATGCTAAATCGTGTCATGACACTCACTAATTTATGTAATCCATCTAATCGGTGGTTGACAGTAGTCTGACGTGATATTAAGTACCACACTCACGTTTGTACAGTTTGTATGGGAGATACGGTCCGAATTGCCGTAAGCAATCAAAAAGGGGGTGTTGGAAAGACCGCTGTCGCGATCAACGTCGCCGGAGCACTGAACGACAGGGGGCACGATGTCCTTTTCGTCGATCTGGATCCACAGGGGAACGCGACGGAGAATCTCGGCATGCGGGACGTCTACGACGAGGGTCCGCCGTCGCTGTTCGACGTCTTGAGCGACGCCGAGAAGCGACACCACGTGGTCGACCTGGTGAGAGAACACGAAGAGATGGACGTCATCCCGTCGAACATCGACATGACGGCGATCGAACCAGAACTCACGCTCTCTCGACGGTCAGGACAACAGCTGTCGCTGACACTCGAACACGTCGACCACGAGTACGACTACGTCATCATCGACTGTCCGCCCTTCCTCGGGAACCTCATGGACAACGCACTGTACGCAGCACAGAACATGCTCATCCCGGCACTGGCAGAGACCACGAGCAAGCGGGCCTTCGAGCTGCTGTTCGATCACGTTTCCGCCCTGGAGAAAGACTACGATATCCGCATCCGGGAGCGCGGGGTCGTCATCAACCGAATAGACGTGCGGAAAAACCAGGCACGCGAGATGGTCGCGTGGATAGAGGACGCGTTCGACGATACGCCGGTCTGGAAAGTCAGAGAACGCGCAGCGGTACAGCGTGCCATGACCAACGGTACGTCGCTCTTCGCCGAGGCTCCGGAGTGTGACCAGTTGCCCTCGTTCCGGGAGATCGCACGCGGCCTGGACGAACAGTTCCGCCGACGGAGAGTAAGCCATGACTGACGACCGGTCCGAACGGCTTCGCAAGCGCCGCAAGCGGTCGACCGAGAACGTCGAATCGAACCGACAACCCTCCCCGGCATCGGGAAACCGGGGGACGGAAGAGCAAGTAGCCTCGTCGAACGCAACGAGCGACGACCCGGAGTCTGCTGTGGACGACTCGGTTTCGATCAAAGAAGAACAGATCGGGACGTACATGTACCTGCCTGAGTTCCAGACGAAGGAACTACGGCGGCTGTACAACGTTTTGAAGGCGGAATACGAGTTCGAGCACGACGAAGAGTTCGAGAAGAACCGCCACTTCTATCCGCTGGTCGTCCAGTACGGGCTGGATACTCTCAACGGGATGAGTACGTCCGAGATACGATCACATCTGGAGCAACTGTACGAGTAAAACGGGCATAATACGGGGGATCAATACCATGTCAATCCTGGTCATGCGGGCGATATTGGTAGTGACGATTGCCGTCGGGTTCACGGGCAGTCTGCTGGCCTGGAGGGAACGCCCGAAACCTGGAGCCGTTTCGCTGGCGTTACTCTTGGCGGGACAGTGCTGGTGGTCGTCGACGCTGCTGTTTCGGGTGAACGCGACGAGCATCCAGGAAAAGATATTCTGGACCGACATCACGTGGGTCGGTGTCGCCATCCTGCCTGTCGCGTGGCTGTTCTTTTCGCTGTCCTACACGGGATACAGCAAGTATCTCCAGCGGCGGTACGTCCTGCTTGCGCTGATCATCCCAGCGCTCACTATCCTGTTCGGCCTGACTAACGAGTTCCATCACCTGATGTACGCTGAGTCGACTCTCGTCGACTACGGAGGAGAGTCAGTCATCGATCGCACACCCGGTCCCTGGTTCTGGGTCACCGCGTACTACACGTACCTGTTAGGTTTGCTGGGCGCGATCCCGCTGCTGTCGTTCGTTTCGAGCGACCTATCGATTTTCCAGGCACAGAGTATTGCACTGCTGACCGGCCTTGCTGTCCCCTGGACGACCAACGTGTTACACCTGCTGGGCGCCCTGCCCACGAGTGGTATCGATCCCACGCCGATCGCGTTCTCGCTCTCGGCAGTCCTGTTTCTGGGGGCACTCACGCGGTTTCGACTCCTTGGGACGAACCCGGCTCCCATTCGACCTGCTCGACGGTTACTGTTCGACCAGATTGAAGACGGGCTCGTCATATTGGACATGGACAACCACGTCATAGATATCAACGAGCAAGCAGCGGACGCACTCGGATCCACGCCGTTTGACTTGCTCGGACGGCCGGTCGATGATGCGATCCCGCAGCTGGAGGATCTGGACGAGACCCAATCCGACCGCACCCTCCTGCGACCCGACGGTGGTTCGGTCAGTCTCGACGTTTCGGTGAGTGAGATACGTGATACCCGTGGCCGGACCATCGGGCGCGTCCTCAGCCTGCACGACATCAGTGAGTACCTTCGACAGCAGCAGCGACTCGAAGTCCTCAACCGGGTGTTCCGGCACAACGTCCGGACCAGCACGCAAGTGATCCTCAGCCAGATCGAATACCTGAGAGAGCACAACAGCGACGAACACGCAGCCAAAGCCGAGGAGAACCTGCTAGAGATCAACGAGTTCAGCGACCGGATCCGGACGGTCCTCGACGTCTTCAAGCGCGGACGGACGGAATTCCGGCCGATCCGGTTCGAGGTTACGATCCGGGAATGCCTGAACGAGATGGAGACAGCGTTCCCGGAAGCCTCGATCCATTACAACGGCTGTGAGGCCCAGATCTACGTCGACAGCATTTTCGACGACGTGTTCAAGAACGCCGTCGAGAACGCCCTTGAGCACAACACGAACCCCGAACCAGAGGTGTGGGTCGACGTCGAATGCGGAGACAACACGGTTGAGGTCGCCGTCGCGGACAACGGCCCGGGTATCAACGACGAAGAACTCGCCTTGTTGAACGACGGGACGGAAACGCCACTGAAACATGGGTCCGGACTCGGGCTCGCGCTGATAATCTGGGGCACTGAATTAGCTGGCGGGAACGTTACTTTCGACGCCGACGATCCGAACGGTATGACCGTATCTATAGAATTTCCGATACTTTCGATACCGGAGTGATCCTGTCGGACATGACTGCTTGAAAGTATTCGCCCCTCCAGGGTGGCGAAATCCTTCGAGGACCGCGCCCGGCAGGACGATTACCGGGCCGCTAGAGGAGAGAAGCCGCCACGAATAAAACGAATACAGGGATCGGAGAACACTCGGCTCCGATCGTCAGCCCCTGTCTGTCACCGACGTGTCCCAGGAGACTGACCGCGGCCACGAGGGTCCAGACACCGGCCGACAGGATCACTGCTATGGGGACCGTCAGATAGCCGCTGTACGCTCCATAGCTCAGGACAGCGAGCGTGAGTGTGGCGATGCCGTAGAGGACGGTCCGGGTTCGCTCGACCCCGAGAACCGTCGGGACGGTTCTGACGCCGCTGGCCCTGTCACTTTCGACGTCGCGGACGTTCGCTATCTCCGTGCTGACGAGCGTCGTGAGAACGAAGTAGGAAAACAAGAGGCCGGAGCGCGGCGTGAGCGCTGCGTTTGCGAAAGCCATGGGCAACAGGACAACCGGCACGGACCACGCGATGGCCACGAGCATTGAACTGACGAACGGAACCTCCTTGAGCCGTTCGAACCCGACCGCGCCGACACGAATCCATTCGATCGCGTACGACAGCCAGACGACACCGGGCAAGAGCGTCAGGCCGAACGCGAGCGGCCCGCCAAGCGCCGAGAGGGCAACGCCGATACCGTAGGCCATCGCCGCGGTGACGTAGAGCACGCGCTGATAGCGCCAGACGAATGCAGCACGTTGCGGACGAGACACGGCGTCGTCCGAAAGGTCGACGAGTCGGTCGTTGGCGTAGACGGCAAAGGTCACCAGTGCCCCGATGAGTGGTGCCAGCGTTACCGGGAGTGACAGGGCAAAGATCACGACGAGTACTTTTATCGAGGCGATGAGTGCGAGGTAGGCGGAACTGTATTCTAGAGCGCTCCATGCTCTTTTCGCGTGTCTGAGTCCCCATTCAGCGAAACCGCCCGCTGTAACTCTCGATTCGGTCGCTTCTGTCCAGCTGCGCGGTTCAGACGCCATTTATTTTCCCCCGGTATCCGAGCCCTGATTCCGTCCGTGGCACATTAATCCACGGGAGTACCCTGTTCAGTATCCATTCGACCAGCCCACCGACCCGTCCGTGGGACAAAGCCACCATAGTCTGACGCTCGTCACACGACAATATAAATTCACATATTTCTCGTAGTATTTTTACATGCAGGTGTTCAGAGCTATACGAACCGTCAAAACTAGCTCGTGCTTCCGAGAGAGTTCGGGGCCGGGTTAGCTACTCACAGCGGAAGCAGCGCGAAAGTCCACGACTGCAGTCGTGTGAGAGCTCTGCGCTGAACGCCTTCGCGTCACCTGCGCATCCAACCGTCAGCACGATCACCGGAGAGCGTACCTAGCCGAGCAGGTCCGTCTCGACGGTCTCGTTCGTCGAGAATATCGACAGCGGGACCGTCCGCGGCTCACCATTGACTTCGATGGTCGCCGTCACGTCGACCACGAGCGTCGACTGTTCGTCGTTCCGGATGTGGCTGACCCACCACTCGTCCATCCGGGAGTTGTCGAGATCGACAGTCAGACCGACGACCTCGCTTTCACCCGGCTGAATCGTCGTGCCATCCTGTTGGCTGTCGTTGGCCAGCGTGACGCCGCCGATCGAGACGTCGTAGTTGATCTCCTGGACCGTGATCGGCACCGGCTGTTCGTTGCGCAGTGCGCTCCGCGCGTCGAGCGGTGCCTCCTGTGGCGTCGCCCGGCCCCATTCGGCCTCGGTCCACTCGGCGACGAAGTACTGCCGATCGCCCGTTCCGACCGGCTGTGGCTCGTCGGTGTTCAGGTCGGCGAGTAAGTCCGTCTCAGTCGTCGAGTTCGCGTCGGGAGTCGGTACGTCGACCGTCGTGAAGCCGACGTCGACGGTCGTGGTAGTCGTCGTGACCGTCGTCGAAGTTTCGCCGCGATTGAGATGGCGGGCCCACCACGCCGGAACCTTGCTGTTGTCGAGTTCGCTCGTCACGCGCAGTTCGTTCGACCCTGCCGACGGCGTCGTCTCGCTCGATCCCGAGCCGACGAAGACGTCGTTGATCGACGTCTCGGCGGTCGTCGTCAGCCGGACGAAGTCGTTGATCTCGGGGTCGGTATTGGAGTTCTCGACGGTCACGTCCGCGTGCACCTCGGTCGTCTCGTCGGTCACCGCGCCCCACTCGCGTTCGATACCCTCGACTGTCGGTTGCTCGACGTCGGGCTGTTCCACGGGGAACGTCTCGATGGTCGTGTTCGACCCGCCCAGCAGGTCGGTCGTCAGTCCGAACCGTTCCGACACCAGCGCCACCGGCACGCGCTCGCGTTCGCCGTCTCGTTCGACCAGTCCGTGCAACTGGACCGAGACGTTCGACTGTTCGCCGCCACGGAGATGGGTCGCCCACCAGTCTGCCAGTCGGGGCGTGTCCATCGGGACGGTAACCTCGAGCTGTGCGGATTCGCCCGGATCGATTCTCAGTTCGTCGTCTATCCCTTCGGCGACCGTGACGTTGTTCATCGTGACGAGATATTCGACGCCGGTGAACGATACCGGACGATCGTGTGCGCTTTCCACGGTCGTCTCGACGGAGAACGGCGTCGTCTCGGCGTCAGCGACCTCCCAGCTCGCCGTTCGGTCGGCGAGCGTCAACAGCGTCTCGTTTGCGACCGTGATTGTCTGTGCGTCGCCGTCGCCTACCGGTCCGAGGATATCAGTCTCGAACTCGTCCGACTGATCGACTAGCGGACGCTGGAAGCGGGTGATTCCGACGTCGATCGTCGCTCCGGCCCGCGCCTCGACAGTCGATCGTTCGCCGCCGTTGATGTGACGCGGCCACCAGTCGACGAACCGGTCGTTGTCCATCTCACCGGTCACGGTCATCGAGTCGTCGTTCGGGAGCTGTCGGGTCGTCTGCTCCTCGAGAACGGTGACGTCGTTGATCGCGCTCACCTGCCCGACCGTGAGTGTCGTCACGTTTCGCAACCTGTCGACGTCACCGGTGTCGTTCAGGGTCGCAGTCGTGACGATCTCGGCTGTCTCGTCGGTGATCGTCCCCCAGTCGCGGTCGGCCTCCTCGACGGTCGGAACCGTCACCGGATCGCGAAGACTCGGCAACGCTTCGACGTCTGTTCCCCCGTCACCGAGCAGATCCGTCTCGAACTCGAGTCGCTGCTGATAGAGCCGTACCGGGACACGGCTCTGGTTGCCGTTCTGTTCGACGAGTCCGTACAGTTCGACGCGCATCCGGCTGGTCTCGCCGTTGCGGACGTGCGTCGGCCACCAGTCGGCGAACGCGTCCGTCTCCAGCGCCGCATCGACCGTCAGCGTGTCCGAATCGCCGGGCGCGAGATCGACACCCTCGGTCGTCTGCCCCTCGCCCAGCGTGACGTTGTTCATCGTCACGACGTATTCGACGCCGGAGAGCGTGACTGGCTGCTCGTGGGCGTTCTCCAGTTCGGCAGTCAGCGTCAGCGGCGTCGTCTCGTCGGTCGCCTCGCCCCAGCTCGCGTCGCGATCACCGAGTACGAGCAGCGGCTCCCCGTCCACCGTTACGGTGTCTTCCTCGCTGCTCTCGAACGATGAGAGCAGATCAGTCTCGACTGCAGACGTCTGTTCGGGCAGCGACTGGCTGACCCCCGGGCCGCTCACTGTCGGCTCGATCGTCAGCGTCGATCGCTCGTCGCCGTTGACGTGCGTGACCCACCAGTCGGCGATCCGGTCGTTGTCCATCGTGGCGGCAAACTCGATCGTGTTCTCGCCGGGCGAGAGCCCGATCCCGGACTTTTTGCCTTCCGCGAGGACGACGTCGTTCAGCGACGCCGTGTACTCGATCGAAACGACGCCGGGCGTCCCGATCGGATTGGGATTGTCGACGCGGGCCTGGGTCTCAATCTGTGTCGTGTCGTTCGTGGCTTCGCCCCACTCGCTGTCGACGCTCTCGACGGTCGGCTGGGCGAGGACGCCAGTCGCGACGAGAACGGTAACGAGCAGTGCGATCACTCCCAGCGACACGGCGGCACCGACGACGACTGTCCGCAAGGACGGCAGCGCGTCGAGGACCGAACGGACGGGTGGAGGCAGATCCATCGTGTCCCCGTTTGTGAGCGGGGCCCTTAATCCACTGGGTCGACCGTACTCGCGGCGTTCTCGTCGCTCTCGCGTTCGATGTACCGGATCCGCTCTGGGATCGGCGGGTGGGTGTAGTGGAACGTCGCATAGAGGGGGTGAGGGAACGGATTGGCGAGGTTCTCGCTGGTCAGGTTCGCCAGCGCGTCCGCCAGTGCCGAACCCCCGCCCATGACCTCGACGGCGAAACTGTCGGCCTCGCGTTCGTGTGCCAGCGAGAGTTTGTTCTCCACGGGTGCGCTGAGACGCACTAGCGGTTCGATCCACAGCACTCCAAGCGCGAGCCCGGCGTACGCCGTCTCCGGAGCACCGAACATCTCGTAGACCCACGATTGCTCGATCAGGATCGAGAAGACCGCCAGCACGACGCCGATCCGCAGGGCCGAGCTGGCAAGTTGCTTCCAGATGTGCCCTTGCTTCCAGTGTGCGAGTTCGTGGGCGAGGACGCTTTTGATCTCCTCGCGATCCATCTGGTCGATCAGCGTATCGAACAGGACGACTCGCTTGGTTCGGCCGAAGCCGACGAAGTAGGCGTTCGAGTGTGAGGAGCGACTGGAGGCGTCCATCTGGTACACCTGCTCACAGGCGAAACCGGCGCGCTCGAAGACGTCCTCGACCGCGTCCCGGAGGTCGCCGCTCTCGATCGGTTCGAACTCGTAGAACAGCGGTGCGATCACCCGGGGATAGATCACCAGCATCGCAAGCGAGAAGGCGACGAACAGCCCCCAGGCCCCGACCCACCACCAGTCGGGGAACAACTCGAGGATCAGCAGGACGCCGCCGGCGACGATCACCGTCAACACGATCGAGACGGCCAGGCTCACGACGAAATCCCGGAGCCACAGCCGCGGCGACTGCTGGTTGAACCCGAACTGCTCCTCGACGGCGAACGTCTCGTACAGCGAGAACGGAGCGCCGGCGACCTGGACGAGTCCGACCAGTCCAGCGAAGAAGACCACGCCGCGCGCGACCGGCGGGAGCGCGACTCCCTCCAGTGCGGCGACGGCGTCGCCGAACAGCCCCGAGTACAGCACGAGCAAGACCAGCGCCAGCCCGACCGCCGACCGCAACAGCGACAGCCCGGTGCCGGCCCGCTGGTAGGCGAGCAGTCGCTCGGTGTCGTCGATTCCGAGGCGGTGGGTCACCCACTCCATCCGTTCGACGACGGTTGCAGCCCCGTGCCGGACGTTGAGAAGTGCCAGTGCTGCGAAGAAGAGCTCGGTCCCCACGACCACCGTCAGAAAGACCGCGTGTAGTTCGAGCATGTCACGTCGCTCGGGGCCCGACCTACGAGAAAGCTACGACCCGTCAGCCACGACAGCGACGCAGCCGAACAGACCGACAGAGACTTTCACTCTTAGACTCGCCACTCGAACCCACAGTCTGTGCACTCGTAATGTCGCCAGTCCGTGCCCCCGGGAACCCGTTCGCGTGCAGTGGTCTCCCGCCGATCGCTACCACAGGACGGGCAGGAGTAAATCGTGTTTTGAGACGCCATACCTAATTGTTAATAGTTATGCAGGGATAACTCTCGGCGTCCCGGTAGTCGTTGCCGACTCATCGTGATCGTTTCGTCGGGGCCGGTAAAGTGAAGTTCCGTTCGGGAAAGACGAAGACTATGGAGGAGGAAGCCTGGCGATCCGTCGACGTCATCAAGAACAAGAGAGGCGAGCCACACGTCCTCCAGCAGAAGGTCAAAGTTTACACGGCCGGGGTGACAAACGAGTCCTCAGGATACACGAAGCCGCTGCTGGAGCACCGGCTCGTGCCGCTCGATTAGGTGACGAAATAGGGCATCCTGGGCCGACAGTCAGTCGGCCGCCACCGAACCGCCGGAGCCGCAGTTCGACCCGCTCTCCTGATCTTCGAGAATCGCCGTGCGGAACTGACACTGATAGCCGACGCCGTCTTCGGGGATCGTGATCGTGGTGCCGGTCTCCGGGACGGCGAACTCCAGACGCGGTTCGATCACGAGATTCGACCGTTCGCCGTTCTCGACGTGACTCAGGAACCAGTCGTCGACATTGTCGTTGGTCATCGTCACCGTGTACTCGACGGTCCGAGTCTCGCCGGGCGCGAGCATCGCGTCTCGATCGACGCTGTCTGGCGTGAGGGCGTCCCCGCTCGCGGTGAACAACTCGACGTCGTTGGCCGTGGCGTCGAGCCGGAAGCCGTCAGGGACCAGCGCGACCGGGACCGAGCCCGGATTGTGAATCTCTATCGTCAGCGTCATGTTCGACCTCGCGTCCGTGACTGTTGCCCACTCCGCGCTGGCGTCCCGGATCTCGTACCCGGCAGTTGCCGGTCCGGTCCCGGCTGTGTACTCGCCTTCCATCGTCGAGACGGCCGCCGAGAACGCCTCGATCACGGGTCGGCGGTCTTCCAGCATCGTCCGGTCGTGCGCCGGGAACGATACCTGTCGGTCCCCGAAGGCGTCGATCGTCGCGTTCCCGGTGGCGTGGAACTGGATCGTCTCGTCGTTGCGTACGTACGCGACCCACCACGGCACGATCTTGTCGTTGTCGAGCGTCGAGGTGAGGGTGACCGTACTCGACCCGCGCGGGACCGAGATCGATTCGCGCTGCCCCTCGACGAGCCTGACGCCGTTGAGCTCGGTCCAGTAGCGCGCACTGAACCCGTCAGAGAGGCTGACACCGATCGGATTCGGGTTCTCGACGAGTATCGTCGTCTCTATTTCGGTCGTCTCTTCGGTCGTCGTCCCCCACTCGCCGGGTTCCTTGACGGTCACGTTCGGCAGACCGATGATGCCGGTGGCATAGCCGAGTACCAGCAACACGACAACCACGACGAATACGCCGCCGACGAGTTTGAGAAGACGTTTCGCTAGCGAACCGATCATAGTGTTCCGTTCCGTGGAAGCGAGTATATGTCTGGTGGCCACGGCAGTTATACTGCCGGCTGTAACGGTGTCGCGTCATCGGCGACCGCCAGTCTCGCCACTCTCCCTCTGAAAGAAACGAAAATTGTGTGCTCGCGTCCGCAGTCAGAGCCTATTCGTCGAGGCGTTTGACGTTGGTCGCGCGCGGGCCTTTGGGGGCCTGTTCGATGTCGAATTCCAGTTCTGTGCCTTCCTCAAGGTCCGGGCCGCCAACGTCTTCCATGTGGAAGAAAACGTCCTCGTCCGCGTCCTCAGTCTCGATAAAGCCGTAACCGCCCGTGTCGTTGAAGAAATCAACCGTACCTTTCGCCATTGCGTACGAACAGAGGCCACGGGGACTGATAAACGTTGCGAGGTCTGTCGGGAATGTGCCAACTACTCGCCGATCGCGGGACGAGCGGCTGGCGAAGCAACGCGAACGGGGTCGAACCGCAGTGACCCCGGAAAACGGATCGGCTCGCGGTGCGCCTTAGATGACGCGGTTCTGGAGGTAATCGAGGTGCTTGGCGTTGTAGACGATCTGTACGCTGTCACTGCCGGGCGTGCCGACGCAGGTCAGGCGGACGCCCTTGTCTTCGACCTCTTCGTCGCTGAGGATCTGCTGCATGTCCATCTCGACTTCGCCCTCGCGGACAATCGACGCACAGTTCGCACAGGCGCCCGCACGGCACGAGAACGGCCAGTCGTATCCCTGCGCTTCGGCGGCCTCGAGGATGTATTCGCCTTCGGCGACCTCGAGTTCGCCGTGGTCGGACTCGTCGAGACCGGCCTCTTCGGCCTTCTCGAAGAGGTTGTCGTCGTAAATGTCCCAGCCCTGGTCGTCCACTACTTCGTAGTTAAGGTACTCTACTGTAGGCATCACCCGATGTGTACTGACGCCTAACGGTTAGACTTTGCTGTTCGGGATGTCACATGGTGTCTCTTCACACGGCAAGGGGTAACATTAGATAATCGGGACGAATCGAAACACAAGAAAGGCCGCGATCGTCGCGACCGACGGGACGAGATTCTGCATGAGAACGACTCTCGCAGTCGTCTTCGGCTCGAACAACTCAGTTGCAGCCGGGATATCCTCGCTGCGCTCTTCGCCGATCGGCTGGGTCTCGACGCCGGTGGGCGTTCCGGCCTCGCCGCCGACGGTCGGTGCGTCCGCTGCGTCCGCAGTGAGTGCCCCGACCGAGACGTCGGGAGTCTCTCCGTGGACCGTCTCTTCGAGCGTGACAGTCCGGGTCGCCCGACCCCAGCCGAGGCCGACGATGCTCATCGTCGCGATGACGACGAAGCTCGCGGGGATGCCGATCGCCGAGAGGCCTGTCACGACGGTCGAACTCACGACGGCGACGACGATCGCCGCCAGCAGCGGCAGATCCGTCAGATCGTTGCCGACCGTGTCCATCGTCCGGCGAGCGATCGTGAACGCGCCGAGACCGATCGCACCGCCGGCGAGCAAGATCCCCTCCGTCTCGCCGAGCGAGCCGCTGCCGACCAGCGGCGCGACGGCGTTGGCGACGTTCGACGCCCCCGCGGCGAAGGCCATGTAACAGCCGATCCCGACGACCAGCGTCGTCCCGAACACCTCCCGAGGAGTCGTCTCTTCGCCCAGGCGCGGCCGCGGAAGCGTTCCGGAGCGATCGAGGACGAACAGCGCCCCCTCCGACTGGCTGATCGCGAACCACTCCACGAGGGTCGGGTAGAGATAGCGTCCGATGACGCCGCTGACCCAGAAGGCGACGACCGGCGCGACCAGCCACCAGGCGACGATCTGGCCCATCACCCGCCACTGCAGCGTGTGTTCGGCCAGCCCGAGCCCGGCGATCGCGCCGACCGCCGTCATCGACGTCGAAGCCGGCACGCCCGCGACGTTCGACAGAAAGAGCGCGAACCCGACGAAAAACAGCACGACGATGCTCACGACCATCGTGAACTCCGTCGTGACGATGTCCGATCCCAGGGTGTCGACGACCTCCCGCCCGACGGTCAGCCCGCCAGCCAGCGCGAACACCGTCATCAGCGCCGCCGCGCCGAGTTTCGAAATCGTTCCCGCCCCGACCGCCGGCCCGAATGCCACGCCGGTCGAGGACCCGCCGATGTTGAACCCGACGAAGGCGGCCACGAGGATACCAATGGCCAGTAACACCCCGACCATATCTACGTGACTGTGGGGACCAGCGAGCGTTAAATTCTACTGTCTGAGTCGATCGCTGAGATGGGCTGTGATTGGTCCTGTTCGCTATGATCGCCTTGTGGTCAGTTAGAAAAGATCTGCGGTACTTCGATAGCGAGTAGGCGCCGGATCGAACGGAAAAACAGCGTGTATTCACTAGTCAGGATCAGACGCAGACGAGGTGGAAGTAATAAGATAATAAATCAATGTGGATCCAGCCGCGAGTGCAGAGAGAAATCCGATTACTCATTCGTAGTCAGTCACAGAAGACGCCAGGACTGGGATTTGAACCCAGAACCAGACGTGCTCGCTTCGCTGCGCGCGACTGGTAGGGGTTAAAATCCCGTTTCTGGGTTTCGCGACTGCTGGCTCACTCGTCGCTGTCGCTCCTCGTTCGCAGTCAGTCGTAGAAGCGCCAGGACTGGGATTTGAACCCAGAATCCCGAAAGGGAACACGCTTTCCAGGCGTGCGCCTTACCGTTCGGCCATCCTGGCTCGTATTGCTATATCCGCAACCGGTCGGTTAAGGACTTTCGTTCTGAGTCGGATACGGAAACGAGTGGCCGCAACGCCAGGACTGGGAGTGAGCGAACGCGACGCGTTTGCGAACGCCGATAGACGAGCGAAGCGAGTTTATCGGAATTTGAACCCAGAATCCCGAGTCTGAAGCGATACTCGCCGATCGTCGCTTCGACCCGCGCGAGTCATTCTCAACCCCCTGCCTTCGGATCGAAACCGGCTCACGTCTTGTGGTTCCACCTCGATCCGTTCACTTTCACTCCGGGGCCTGATACGGGACAGGCCTGGATCGGGTTCGACACGAAACGACGGTCGGGTGGGTGAACAGCGGTGCGACCGCCATTTTGCCATGAGGCCGCCTTCCACGACGCGCATGGCGGCCTTGTCGTCGGTGTGACGTTGTTTTCGAGCGCAAGCCTCGCCCTTCAGGGCGGAGTCAAGCGGTAGGCCCGGCAACTCAGACCACCGACAACGGCCGGGCCGGGGTTCGACCGAAACACTTAGCACCCATCCCGGCTATGGTATACACGTATAGTGAAGAGTACCCGTCATGCGGTTTACGAACTTTACTACCACATAGTATTCATCCCGAAATACCGGGAGCCGCGTCTCACGGGTGCGACCGCCGACCGGCTTCGGTCCATCTTCGAGGAAATCTGCGACGACAAAGACCTCGAATTGGTCGAAGCCGAAATCATGCCCGACCACGTCCACTTGTTCATCGGGAGTCCACCTCGGAACGCCCCGTCCCTCATCGTCAACTGGGTGAAGGGGATCTCCGCGCGGTGGTACAATGAGCGGTTCCCCGACCGCATCAAGTGGACGCGCTCGTACTACGCCGGTAGTGCCGGCAGTGTCTCAAAAGACGCTGTCGAGCAGTACATCCAAGAGCAAACGGAGCAACAAGCGTGAGGCGCGTCAACACCTTCACCGTCGTTCCCCGTTCACCCGAGGACGAGGAGCTTCTACGGCGGCTGTTGGACGCCTCTGCGAGCCTCTGGAACGAACTCACCTACGAACGCCGTCAACAGTTCTTCGACGGCGAGAGCGTGTGGGACACCGCCGACTACCGCAAGCAGTACGTCGGCGTTCTCGGAAGTGCCACCGCTCAACAGGTGATTCGCAAGAACAGCGAAGCGTGGCGGTCGTTCTTCGCCGCCCGCGACAACGGCGAGGACACGGCTCCGCCGGGGTACTGGGGCAACGAGGACGACGGCCGGGAGTTGCGGACCTACATCCGGAACGACCAGTACACGCTTCGGTGGGGCGACTGTTCGACCATCGAAATCACGGTCGGCAGCGACCTCAAAGACAAGTACGACATGGGCTACCGCGAACGGCTCACGCTCGATGTTCGCGGTCGCCCGAAGTGGTCGGGCGACCAAGGCCGGTTGGAGTTGTACTACGACGAGTTGAGCGACCAATTCAGGGCCATTCAGCCTGTCACGGTAGAGGGTTCTCGACAGGATTCACCACTGGCGAACGAAACCGCCGCTCTGGATATTGGCGCAAACAACATCGTCGCCTGTACGACTACGACCGGCCAGCAGTACCTCTACGAGGGGCGGGAGCTCTTCGAGCGGTTCCGGGACACGACCAGGGAGATCGCCCGGCTTCAGTCGCTCCTCGAAGACGGTCGGTACACGTCGAAGCGGATTCGACGGCTGTATCGCCGCCGGACGCGACGGCGCGACCATGCCATGGGCGCGCTCGCCCGCGATCTCATGGAGCGGCTGTACGAAGAAGGCGTTTCGACGGTGTACGTGGGCGATCTCACGGACGTACTCGAAACGCACTGGTCGGTGCGGGTGAACGCCAAGACGCACAACTTCTGGGCGTTCCGGGCGTTCATCAACCGGCTGGCGTGTACCGCCGAGGAGTACGGTATCACCGTCGAAGTCCGCCCCGAAGCGTGGACCTCCCAAGAGTGTCCGAACTGCGGTTCGACCGAGGACACCACGCGCCACCGCGACACGCTCACGTGTACCTGCGGCTTCGAGGGCCACGCAGACCTCACGGCATCAGAGACGTTCCTCCGACGCCACGAATCGAACGTACCACGGCCGATGGCACGGCCCGTGTGCCTCAAGTGGGACGACCACCAGTGGTCGGCGTTAACGAGACGCGCCGCGTCTCGTTCGCACACCAGAAATCTCCGATTTCTGGGGACATCGTCACGCGCTCACCGTCCCAACGAGGAGCACACAAACCCGCAAGTTACCGCCGGGGAATCGGCGTAGCCGAACCCCCACGGTGGAATCTCGCCCCTTCAGGGGCGGGAGGATGTCAATTCAGCCGAGTCAGCATCGCTCCACAACTGCCGCAGGATCGGGACCGCCTCCCGTCGCTCGTGTACGTCGGTCAACTCACGGATCTCCATATCGGGGCGTGACGACGAACGGACAAATCCGTTGTCCCGGTGTGAGACGACACGACGAACCCCCCCAAGGCTCCGTCGATAGTGAAACACTGACACCTGCTGGAATCCGCTGGGTTACTCGGCCATCAGGCCACCTTCCTCGACGCGCATGACGGCCTCGCCGTCGGGCAGGTTCGGCGCGTCGACCAGCTTGACGATCCGCTTGTTGCCCTTGGACTTGCGGAGGTACATCCGGAAGGTCGAGGTGTGACCCAGGATGTTACCACCGATCGGCTGGGTCGGATCGCCGAAGAAGGAATCGGGGTTCGAGGCGACCTGGTTGGTGACGACGACGGCGGTGTTGTTCAGGTCGCCGACGCGCATCAGGTCGTGGAGATGCTTGTTGAGTTTCTGCTGGCGCTCCGCGAGTTCGCCACGACCGACGTACTCGGCGCGGAAGTGGGCGGTCAGCGAGTCGACCGCGAGCAGGCGAACCGGGAACTCGTCGTCCTGGGACTCGCTGGCGATCTCCTGGGCCTTCTCGGCCAGCAGGATCTGGTGGTTGGAGTTGAACGCCTTCGCGACGTGGATCTTGTCGAGCATCGACTCGACGAGATCGTCGACCAGCGACTCGTCACCGGCGTCGGCGTCGCTCTCCTCGCCGACGACCCCGTGAAGGGCCATCGTCGCCTCGATGGTCTCGTCGTCCAGCCCGTTGACCATCTGCTCGATCCGCTCGGGTCGGAAGGTGTCCTCGCTGTCGATAAAGATCGCGCTGCCCTCCAGCCCGCCGTGCTCGGCCGGCAGCTGGACCGTCACGGCCAGCTGGTGAGTCACCTGGGACTTGCCGGCCCCGAACTCGCCGTAGACTTCGGTGATCGACTGGGTCTCGACGCCGCCGCCGAGCAACTCGTCGACCTCCTCGACGCCCCAGGAGAGCTTGCCGATCTGCTCCCGTCGCTCGAGAACCGTCGCACCGCTCTCGAACCCGCCGATGTCGGCGGCCTCGCGGGCGGCCTGGATGATATCCGCCGCCGAGGACTCGCCGACGTCGGCCGTGTTCGACAACTCGCCCGGCGAGGCGACGGCGATCCCCTGGTAGGACTCGTATCCGTTCTCGCGCAACTTTTCGGCTGTCGCCGGACCGACGCCCGGCAGGTCTTCGAGGTCTTCGGTCGCTGCCATACGCCTCGGTTAGATCGGATGGGTCATAAACCCTCGTTAACAGTATAGTGAAAGTGAAACCGCAGGACAAAGCGCCCCTGGAGCGCCATCGAATCGCTGGGTTTAGGTGCGAAGACGGCGGGGTCGCGCCGTGCTAGCAACCGTCCCATTTCGAGCCCGGTCGGGGTGCAGAACGTCTGTACCAACCTATCGCCGGCGGTGTCACTCCCAGGGGTGGCCGTCGTCTTCGGGCCAGAGCGGATACCAGTAGGCTTCGTCGTCTTCGAGGTCGAGTTCGCCGTCGAGCACGCTCTGAAGTTTGAACTCAGCACTCGAATCGCGCTCGCGTTTGCCAGGCATCGGCGCGAACGGGTAGTAGGCCCCGCGCCGGAACGAGTACACCCAGTAGACCGAGCGATTCTCGGAGGGGTGCTGGAAGGCGAACAGCGCCGCGAGCAGTCGCGAGCCGTAGCCCTGTTCGATGAGCTCGTCGGCGGCGAAGTGGATGCTCGTGACCAGATCCTCGAAGGTGTCGTCTTCGAGGACGACCCAGTGATAGCCGTGGCTGTCCTCGACGAACTCGGCGGTCGTGCCCGTCTCGGCCTCGCCCGCTTGCAGGATCGCTTCGACGTTCTCCAGCGCGTCGGTGAAGTCCGTGCTATCGACGGCAGCGAAACACAGCGCTGCGTCGCCGGTCGGCGCGTATCCCAGATCGGCCTCCATCGTCACGTAGGCCGTACTCATCCCCCAGAGGTCGTCGGGATCGGCGTCCCGGGTCGCGTCGGCCTCGGCTTTGAGTCCGAGTGCCTGCTTCAGCCCGTCGAATAGTCCCATATCCGGCGGTTCGGGCGTGTGGTATTTAGTGGGTCGGGGTCGAGGCAACCCGGCGGCTCACGCCGACTCGATCTCCCGTTCCATCTCGCGCAGTCGTTCGACCCGCTTTTCGGTCGCGGGATGGGTCTTGAACAGCCGGCCGACGAACCCCTTGCTGATCGGGATGATGAAGAAGGCGTTCATCTCGGCCTGTTCGCGGAGGTCCTCCTGCGGGATGCGATCCATCCGACCGGAGATCTTCATTAGCGCGCTCGCGAGCGCCGACGGGCGACCGGTGATGATCGCACCCCCGCGGTCGGCAGCGTACTCTCGATAGCGGGAAAGCGCCCGGATGAGAACGAACGAGACGATCCAGACGACAAGCGAGACCAGAATGGCGACCCAGATCGGCGCCTGGTTGCCGCCGCGACCGCCGCGGCCGCCCGAGAACAGCCAGCCCCAGCGGACGATCATAAAGGCGATCGTCGAGAGGAACGACGCGATCGTCATCACCATCACGTCGCGGTTCTTGATGTGGGCCAGCTCGTGGGCGAGCACTCCCTCGAGTTCCTCCTGATCGAGCGTCTGCATGATCCCTGTCGTCACGGCGACGGTCGCCTTCGACTGTGACCGGCCCGTCGCGAAGGCGTTCGGAACCTGCGAGTCAGCGACCGCGACCTCCGGTTTCGGCACGTCGGCCTGCTGGGCGAGGCGGCCAACGGTGGCGTGGAGCTCGGGATACTCGTCCTCGGAGACAGTGCGTGCACCCATGCTTCTGAGCGCGAGCTTGTCACTGAAGAAAAACTGCCCGAAGCTGAACAGCCCCAGGATCAGTACTATGCCGAGGAGATTGATGCCGGAGACTGCCAGCGCGGCGATGAACCCGACGTACAGGAGCCCGAGCAGCAGCATCGTCAGGCCCATTCGGCCGCGCAGTCCCCAGTCAGGTTGCCATTGCATCGGTACCTGTCGGTAGGCGTCTGAGACTCATATACTTCCCTCTCTCGGTGGCAATCGAACAGCAAAACAGCGTCGCTTTCACTCCTGGATGTGCCCTTCGTCGCGCAACTGGTCGGCTTCCTGTTTGTCGTATCGCCAGGTGATGTCTGCTTTTTCGTCCTGCCAGTCCCAGGGTTCGACGAGCACGACGTCGTCTTCGCGGATCCAGATACGCTTCTGCATCTTCCCCGGAATCCGCGCGATGCGCTCCTTGCCGTCCATGCACCGTACCTTCACGCGGTTGGCCCCCAGCATGTTCGTGACGACGGCGAACACTTCGTCGTCGTCGGGCATGCGGAGGTCCTTGCGCCCGCTGTCGTCGCCCATACGTGGGGTTTCGATAGCGTGGGGTTTCATACTGACGGTTGCGGGGCGGATCGAGAGCCAGCGGATCGGCCGATAGACACGCTGCGTGCGATACATCCAAGGGCGAGAGGTGAGAAGCCACGCACACGATGGCGATCGCGCTGCCCGACGAGGCCGAGTCCTGGATCGAATCGTTCCGGGACCGTCTCAACGACAACGACGCTTACGCTGAGGCTGCCGACGGCTGGGGAGTCGATTTTGACGGTGACTTCGTCCTCGAGATCCTGGCCGATGGAACCTACGACGGCGAGCCGCTGTACTTCTATCTCGAACTCCGCGATGGCGACTGCCTGCAGGCAGCCGTACTCGACGACCCTGACGAGGTCGCGCACGGCTACGCGCTCCGTGGCACCTACACCGACTGGAAGCGGATCATCCAGGGGGAGGTCGACATCGTCTCCGGTGTGATGGACGGCACGCTCGAGGCCGACGGCTCGAAGATCCGGGCCATGCGCTACCAGCAGGCGCTCGTCGAGATGGGCGAAACTGCCGCCCGTGTCGAAACTGACTTCCAGTATTAGCCATCGCGTTAAGTTTGGCGTGAGTTGTGGTAGACGGCGAAGGCTTCGAGCCACTCTTGAGCTGTCTCTAGCTCGATATGGCTGAAACTATTTGCAAACGATGATGTTCGTCGTTCTACCTCACAAAAGACACGTTCGATGGAATTCCGATTTCCGTGTGCAAGTATCCGAAATCGATAGCCATCTTCGGCCAGCACTGGGCCGAGATAGTCGGCGTCATCGACGAGAAACACCACGTCGTCGAGCCTGTAACGACGATGAAGCTCAGCCAGAAACCACCGCGTCGTCTGTTTCGTCGCCGTCGGAAACAGGCTCACGTGCAAGATTTCGTTCGTTTGGGGATCGACAGCGCCGTACAGCCAGAACTCTTGGCCGTGCAGGCGGATCATCTTCTCGTCAACCGCAAGTTGATCCGCAGTGACTGTCGAGAGTGGCTGTAGATCTGCCTTGTGAACCCACTCGTGGATTGCCACGTGACTCCGTTGGACTCCTAACTCATCGATAAAACGACTTTCATCCCGTAATGACATACCTGCTAAGTGACATCGGATGCCCACTTGAATCGCCCACTCGGGAGTCCGCCGCCGCTCCACAAACGACAAATCTATCCACGTGATAGCATCGCTGAGGCGTTCGAGATCGGGCATGGACACTCAGAGATCGAACGCCTCATTCTCTAACTTAACGCGACCGTATTAGGACACGCTCGGCAGCGCGGCAGCGCTCGGCGTGTTCGTCGCTGGCGCGGTCGTGACGTTCCTGTCGCTCTCGCATCTGCTGTACGGTCGCTGATCGATCCGATTTCTCTCTACGGCCATTGATCGGCTCGATCCGGCACTGTTTTGTCCCGCCAGTGCGCCCAGCCAGACATGTTCGACAAACTCGGTGCCGTCGGTATCGTCGGCCTGATCCTCGCGCTGGGCGGACTCGGCGTCATCGCGTACGAAGCACCGCTGATCGCTGCCGGCGTCGCGCTCGTGCTGGCCGGACTCGGACTCGCTGCCTTCGCAATCGTTCGAAACCTGCTCTCTTCGCTCGGCATGGGTGCGATGGTCTAGAATCTCCCGATCCGGCTGCCTTCGAACTCGTGTGGTTTCCACCTTTGCCCGTGCCTTTCGCGTCCGTCTGCTTTTTCCGTGAGGCCGGGAACGGTCCGCCGAGTTCTCGGGCGTAGACGGCCTGCACCCGTCGAATGACAGGTTTAGGTCGTTCGAGCCCGTACGTTGATATATGGTGCCGTGGGAGCCCCTCGTCGTGTACGTTCTCATCCTGATCGGAGCAGCCCTGCTGGGGTGGCTCCCCTTTTACGTGCTCGACCGGATCTCGATCGTCGATCGGATCGACGTGGCGGAGGCACACCGGAGGCGCGAGGCGGCGACCGACTCGACGGTGATCTGCCTGAGGTGTGGGCGGCCCAACGAGCGCGAGTACGCGTTCTGCCGGTCCTGTGGCGGCAAGTTGCCGACCGATCAGGAGTGATAGACCCGATGAGCGCCGAACCCTGGTCCTTTTTCTCTATCGGCACGTCCTCTCTGGTAATGGCCAATCTGCAACTCGACGAACCCGAACCCGAAGCCGCCGACGACGGCGTCTGGCTGACCTGTATCGAGTGTGGAGAGACGTTCGCGCCGTTCGAGGGGATCCGCTATACCTGCGACGAGTGTGGCGGGCTGCTCGAAGTCCGCTACGCCGACCTGCCGACTTTCGAGGACTTCGACTCCGCCGCGATCGCCGACAGCGTCTGGCGGTACGACGCTGCGCTTCCCTTCGAGGCGGGCGTCTCTCTGCCCGAAGGTGGGACGCCGCTGCACGAAGTCCCCCGACTGGAGGCCGACATGGGCGTCGATCGACTCCGCGTCAAACACGAGGGGATGAACCCGACCGGGTCGTTCAAGGACCGCGGGATGACCGTCGGCGTCCGCGTCGCGGAGGAGATCGGGGTTGACCGACTCGCCTGTGCATCGACGGGTAACACCTCTGCGGCGCTGTCTGCCTACGGCGCACGTGCCGGAATCGAGACGCTGGTGTTGCTCCCGGCGGGCAAGGTCGCCGCGGGCAAGGTCGCCCAGGCGAGTCTGCACGGCGCGCGCATCCTCGAAGTCGACGGAAACTTTGATCGCTGTCTCGACATCGTCCAGAACCTCGCGGATCGCGGCGAGGCGTATCTGCTGAACTCGCTGAACCCCTTCCGTCTGGAGGGCCAGAAGACGATCGGCCTCGAAATCCTGGAGCAGTTCCACGCCGAGGAGGGGGCCTATCCGGATCGGATCGTCCTGCCGGTGGGCAACGCGGGCAACACCGCGGCGCTGTACAAGGCCTTCCGCGAACTGGTCGAAAGCGGCGCGCTCGATGAGTCGGACGTGCCGAAACTCACCGGCGTCCAGGCCGAGGGGTCGGCACCGATGGTCGAGGCGATCGAGAAAGGCTGGGAGGACACCAAACGCTGGGAGGACGTCGAGACGATCGCGACGGCGATCCGGATCGGCAACCCCGTCAACGCACCGAAGGCGCTGCCGGGGATCCGCGAGACCGGCGGCACCGCCGTCGCGGTTTCGGACGAACAGATCACGGCCGCACAGCGCGATCTGGCATCGGAAGGCGTCGGCGTCGAACCGGCCTCGGCGGCCTCGGTCGCCGGCCTGCGAAAGCTCCGCCGCGAGGGCGTCGTCGAAGCGGACGAACAGGTCGTCTGTCTCACGACCGGCCACCTGCTAAAAGACCCCGACGCCGCGGCCGAAGCCGGAAGCGATCCCGAACCCGTCCCCGACGATACCGACGCTGTACTCGAACACCTCGCGGAGTGACGGCGACACTCGATCGTGGCGCCGCTTCTCGGTTCGCGATCGCGCTGACGCACGTCTGACGGTGTTTTATGGTAGCGTGTCACATGGATAACGGTATGGCGGCCCAAGAGGACTCTGGTGAGGACCGAGTGGCGGGGGTCACTATCCCGGAGCCGCATCGCGTCATCGACCACCGGAGCGTCGAGCAGACGACTGCGACGAGTGACGAGTCGCCTTCGGCAGCCGAAATGGATTGCAGGTGGATCGAAGCGATGCGGGAGCGACTCCGCCGGGAGACGGCTGCGGAGGAGACGTTTGTCTGGACGGACGAGGACGACCGGATCGCGGCGTTTCTCGAGCGCGAAGGGTTGTGTTACTGTTGCGAGATTCAGTAGTATTCGGTCGTATCCGGTAGTCTTTCATAGCGGAGCGCTTAACTATATGTATGGCATATAGAACGGTATGGGCGACAGGTACGAGATTGAAGGCGAAGAAATCGTTGAACGGCAAGTCAAACCATTTGGGAGTGGCGGCGCGCATGTCACAGCCCCGAAAGACTGGATCGGTGCAACCGTTAAACTCGTCCGCACTGCCGAGCCTGCCCCCGAAGACGACGAATGACCCACCTCACCGAACAGTTCCACGTCCCCGACGAGTATCACGAGGCGTGTGACCGCCTCACCACGCTCGTCGAAAAACACACTCGGCGACTGCTCGCTGACGACTACTGGAGCGACGACCATCTTGACGCCATCAGTGACCATACGGGCCAGTCCTACACCTACATTCGAGACGACGACCACGACGCCTTCGAGAGCGTCGACGAATACGTCTACAGTCGATTCAAGCGGTGTGTCTACCACCGCGTCACGCACATTCTTGATGCCCACGCCGACGAGTTCCACGCCTTCCAGTTCGTGACCGAAACTGTTGCCGAGCGCAAAATTCGACGCATTGGGTGGCAGAGACTCCGCACACGACTGTACGACGAGGAGTCGTCATACATCGAATGGCGCGTCTTGGAGTCCGTTGTCGACCAACTCAACACCTACTACGACACACATGGACGGTTCCCCGAGGCGTACACGGAACTCGTCGGGACGCCCGATCCCAACGGCACACTCCCGTATGCACCGGACACAGGCGACTACCACATCCACGAACTATCGATTGAAGACGGCGACCTTTGCTTTGTAGTGAACGCGCCGGACTCACTCTCGCCGGACAGCTACCACGACTGGACAGACCACGAAATCCGCTTCCCCACCCACGCACGGTTCAGCGAGATGCTCGACACGGGAGACGTGAAAGCTCCCACACTCCACGCATCCGAGCATGGGTACACACTTGACGTGCCCGTTGCTGTGCCCGAACAGAACGCTGAGACGGTTGCCGACCGTGTGTTGGCGGTGGATCTCGGCGTGAAGAAACAGGCCACCGTGGCCGTGCTCGACGCCGGTGATGACAGTCATCACGAGCAGGTTACGCCACCGGAGTTTATCGATCACCCAGCCAAAGACAAACTGTTCCGTCTCAAGGCTGACGCCGAGGGCATCAACGACCGACTGGCAGCACTTCGACGACAGGGCACTGCCCACACGGAACGGTTCACCCACTTGCTCAGTGAGTACCGCCAGACACGGCGGAAAGAGCGCCGGTTGCGTGAGCAAATCCAGCACGACGTAGCGAACCAGTTGGTGTGGTTGGCGATAGAGTACGGCTGTGAAACCATCGTGTTCGAGTCACTCGGGCAAATCGACGCACCAGAGACGAGCGGTTCAGTTGCGTGGTCGATCTCCTCGTGGGCTCGCGGCGAACTCCTCGATCGCGTCGGATACAAAGCCGAGTTGGTGGGGATCGACTTCGAGACGGAGAACCCGTGGGGAACGAGCCGACACTGTCCGCGATGTGGCGAGCGTGGGGAGACAGTGAAAGCACCAGACAACCACACTGAGTGCCGTCACGGCGGGCACTTTCACTGTCCTGAGTGTGGGTACGAGTGCGACCGCGATGTGGTCGGGGCAATCAACGTCGGACGGAAACACCTCTCAGACGCACAGATGGAGACGGCGAACCCTGCCGCCTATATGGAGGCGGGGAAGCACGCCAGTTTTCCATCACCGCGAGGTGCCCGTTCTACTGGCGGTGAGCGAAGCGAGGCTTCGCGAGCCTCAGAAACGCTTGCCGTTTCTGGCGTTCAGTCCGCGACCGACCAACAGGATGTGGCGAGCGGTCGTCAGACCCACCTGTCCCAGTACCGTGCTCCGTCACTCACTGTGAAACGGAGCGGGACAGACACGGGTGGACTGCCACACAATCACGGTAGTAACACGGGCGAGCGGACGCCCAGCGGTAGTGTGACACGGCACGTACTCGCCAGTGCTCCCGATTATGGGTGAATGCTACCAAATGCTACTGAAAATCAGAACGGTAGTTACTGAAGCTCGACGCCGGTGAAATCGAAGCGTGCGCCGCCGGACTTGGAGTCGGTGATCTCGACCGACCAGCCGTGGGCCTGTGCGATCGTCGAGACGATGTACAGCCCGTATCCGGTCCCGTCCGGGGATTGCGAGTAGCCCATCTCGAAGACCCGCTCGCGGATGTCGGGATCGATCCCGTCGCCGCCGTCGGCGACGTAGAACCCGTTTCCGTCGCCGCGGATCCCGACGCGAACCGTCGTGTCCGCTCGCCCCTCAACGGCGTCGTCGGGAGCTTGCGAGTCCGGGCCCGTACCGTGTTCCACCGCGTTGCGAAAGAGGTTCTCAAGGGCCTCGACGAGCCGGTCCCGGTCAGCGACGACCGTTCCAGTTGAGTCGACGGTCAGCGTCGCTCTGGGGGCGTCGACGACTTGCCAGGCGTCGCTGGCGACGGCCTCGAGCGCGACCGGTTCGGTCTCGCCGACGACCTGTCCCCGACGGGCGAGCGTCAGCAGCGCCTCGATGAGGCGCTCCATCCGCTCGAGCGCGTTCTCGATCCGGTCGACGTGCTCGGAATCGGTCTCTTCGGCAAGCAGTTCGGCCGAGGCACTCGCGACGTTCAGAGGGTTGCGCAGATCGTGGCTGACGATACTCGCGAACTCTTCGAGGCGGTCGTTTTGCTCTTCGAGTTCGCGCTCGCGCCCGGCCCGGTCGAGCGCCGCTTCGAGACTCGACGCCAGGATGTTCGCCAGGTCGATACCGAATTCGGTGAACGTGTCGGCGTCCGCAGCGAACCCGAGCGCGCCGTGATCGTCAAGCGGCAGAATCGCGATCGAGATGTCCCGCTCGTCAGTAAACTCACCTGCCGCTTGCCCGCCCGTCGTCAGATACCGCGGCTGTCTGGTCTCGACCACGTCTTCGAATCGATCGCGATAGGTCTCGAACAGCGAGTCGCCGTCGTCGATCGAGAGCGGTTCGAGCTCGCCCGTCGCATCGTCGGACAGCACGACCTGGATCCGCGAGACGACCGGAATGTCCTCGGTCAGCCCCATCGCGGCCCGACCGATCTCCGCCTTCGACTCCATGCGCACGAGGTGCTCGGTCGCCGCGTGGACCTCTCTGACCATGTACTCCTTGCGCTTCTCCTCGGTCACGTCGCGGCTCGACCCGACGATCCCGATCGGTTCGCCTTCCTCGTCGTATCGCGGGGCCTTCGTGATCGAGACCCACCTGTCACGCCCCTGATCGTCGACGTAATGCTCGATACGCTCGATCTCGGGCTCGCCACTCGCGAGCAGCGCTTGCTCCTCCTCGTAGGTCTGTCTCGCGGTCTCCGGGTCCAGGATGTCGTAGTCGGTCAGGCCGACGATCTCCGATCGCGCGAGGTCGTACTCCCGTGCCGTCGCCGCGCTCGCCCCCTCGAACCGGCCTACGTCGTCCTTTAGAAACAGCTGATGGGGATAGTACTCGAACAGCGATTCGAGCAGCTCGCTGTCCGTCCGCGGGTCGACCTCCATTCCTGCGGCGCTTCGCAACTGTCGGTAGACCAGTTCCGGCGCCTCGGGAACGCCCTTGATCGTGTCGATCCCGCGTTCGATCGCGTCCTTCAGACGTTCGTTGTCCCAGTTGTAGTCGTAGACGGCCACTGGCGTCTCCGGCAACGATTCGCGGGCCCGCTCGTAGGCGTCGATACCGTCGATCGCGGGCTCGTGTTCGGCCTCCAGGGCACCGAGCACGACCAGGAGATCCACGCGCTCGGCGCGCGCGGTCTCGACTGCGTCGGCCACTGACGGCACCGATTGAACCTCGATCGGATCCGGGTACTCCCTGAGCGTCTCGATGACGGAGTCGATCCGTCCGTCCGGATCGACGAAAAGTGCGTGTAACGTCCCGACCGACGGCTCGACGCCCATCTGTATATCAGTATTTAGCACCCCTTATGAAAAATACTGCCGTGCAAATATCACGTTAGAGAACAGCAGTCAGACGAGCGATTCACCCCGGGTGGATCGCCTCGTCGATCTCGGCCACGTCGGCGTCGGTCTTGAACGTCGTCCCGCCGTAGTGGGTGCGCGACGCCTCGTAGCCCGCGTCCCGCAGTCGCTCGAGGAAATCGTCCATCGCCATCGCGCCCTCGCCCCAGCGCTTCGCGAGCCGATGCTGGTCGTAGTGTGTCGGTGTCTCCAGCTCGGCGGCCAGCCGTTCGGTCAGCGCCCGCGCTTCGTCGGCGGTGCCCATCTCGTCGGTCACGCTGTCGCCGACCCGTTCGACGAACGCCCGATCGTGGACCGCACCGAGCCAGAGCGGGCCGGCCGTCTGGAGGTGCTCACTACAGTGAGGGCACTCGGCGGGCGGATCGGGGATCAGGCCGTCCTCGTGGGTGCGCCACAGGCAGTGCTGGCAGTGATGGACGTACCCGAGCTGGTCGATAGCCTCGTTGGCGACCCTCGCACCGTCCTCCAGGGCGAGGTAGGTCCGGACGTAGTGTTTGGTCGCGTGGGTCATGACTGGCGTGATCGCCCGGTCGTAGCGGGCGGCGGTCCGGGCCAGTGCCGACAGCAGGATCCGGACGCCCATCTCCTGGTGGTATTCGGTGTTTCGAGGGACGGCGCTGTAGGATCGCACGCCGCTCTCGAAGTGTGCGCCACACAGCGGCGCGGTGTCAGTCGCGGTGACACAGAGGAGGTCGATCGCGCTCCGGGCGGCGGCGTCGGCGAAGGGGATCGGCGTCCCGAACGGGTCCAGGTCCACGATATCGAAGCGTCGCTCGTGCATGAGCGCGTTGGCGTCGCGCTGGACGACCTCGCCCGAGAGGTCGTTACGGTCGAGGTTCGTCCGACAGAGTTCGGCCGCTGCCTCGTCGCGATCACACAGCGTGACGTCCCAGCCGTCGGCGGCGGCCCGAACCCCGCGGACGCCGCTTGCAGCGGTCGCGTCCAGATACGTCTCGGCGTGTTCGAAGCGCCCGCGGGCGGCTCGCAGGACGGCGACGGTCAGGTCGCGGTTCAGCTCCTGGACGGGGTTGTAGAAGACGCCGTCACCGATCCCGTCCTCGGTCTGCTCGGGCACTTCGATCTCGACGCTGCCCTCCGTGACGCGCATACCGGTGCTCGAAGAGCGGCAAGGAAAGCCGTTGCGTTCTGAGACGGACTGTCGTACCGATTTACCGCTCCGATCGCACGTGTCGTGCGGTCGATGCGGAACCGACTGACAACAGTCCGTGTGGACGGTGCCGAAGCGTTTTGTCCTCGCTGTCCATAGCCCGGGGTGTGAACGCGGTCGAGCAGTGGCGGGCAGCCCTCGCCGAGGCCGGCGAACTCGACGCGGACGTAGTCGACCGTATCACGTCGCTGCATGGCTCCCGTGGCGTCCAGGCGATCGAGGCCGTCGCCGAGGGGCGAGTCAAGCAGTACAACGACTTCACGGTCGTTGTCGGCCACGACGACGAGTACATCGTCGAGGACGACGGCTGCACCTGCAAGGATGCCGAGTACAATCTCGATTCCGAGGACCCGACCGAGCTGTGCTGGCACGCCCTCGCCGTGAAAATCGCCCGCGAGATCGACGCCGTCGACGACCACGACATGTTCTACTCCGAAGTTCGGGATCTGCTCTGAGGACGACGGGAGAACCGCTATGTGGATTCGACCGTCACGCCATCGAAGACGACTCGCGTCTCCGATTCAGCGATCTCGACGGCCACGTCCCACCCCAGCGCCTCCGCGAGCACCGAGACGAGGTAGAGGCTGCCCTCGCCCTCGTCCGCGCGTTCAGAATAGACTGGCTCGAAGAGGTCGTCGGCGTCGGGATCGAGTCGCGGGTCGGCGTCGTCGGCCACGTAGAACTCCTCCTCCACGACGCCGATTTCGACGGTCGCGGTCGGCTCGCGGGCGGCGACGTTCCGGAACAGCACCGACAGCACCTCGGTCAGCGCGTCGGCGTCGGCCACTACCGTCGCGCCCGTGTCTGCCAGCACCGTCAGCTCGTTCGTGACCGATTCTGCGGCCGTGCCCGCGGCCGAGGCCAGCGCCACTTCCTCGCTCCCGCGGGTCATCGATCCCGTGCGGGCCAGCGTCATCAGCTGTGAGGTGAGCCGGTCCATCCGTTCGAGCGTCGCCAGCGCCGTCTCGCCGGCCGTCTCGTCGCCCGCCAGCGCCCGCTCGGTCGCGCCAACCGCGATCTGGAGGTTGTTCCGGAGTTCGTGGGAGCCGATCCGGGCGAACTGTTCGATCCGCTCCGCCTGGCGCGTGGCCCGTCGCTGGTTTTGATAGCGATCGAGCACGGCTTCGACGTTCGCGGCCAGAATGTGGGTCAACTCGATCGTGAACGATTCGAGCACGCCCCCGACGGTTTCGATTCCGAACGCGCCGTGCTCGCCCAGCGGCAGGCGGGCCCCGACGACGCCCCGATCCGGGAGCCACGTGTCCTCGTAGGCCTGTCGCTCGGGACCGGTCAAGATCGAGCCGTCGTCGGCGAGATACAGCGTTTCGTCGGTCTCGATCGCGCGCTCGAAGGTCGTTTCGTCCCAGGCGATCGCTCCGTTTCCGGTGGCTTCGACAACCTGCCCGTCGTCACAGTCGACGACGATCCGCGCGTCCGGTAGCGCGTCGATTTCCTCGACGACGCCGATCGCTTCGGCGGCGATTGCCCGACAGTCCTCGGCGCGGATCAGTCGTCTGCTGGCCCGGTGCAGCGTCGCCAGTGCGTGCTCCTGACGCTTGAGGAAGGTCACGTCTCGGACGTCCCCGACCAGTCCAAGTAGCTGTCCGTCCTCGTCGTATCGGGGGGCTTTGGTCGTCGAGACCCACCTGTCCTCGCCGTTCTCGACGTAGTGTTCGACGTTCTCGAACAGCGTCTCCCCTCGCGCGAGCAGTTCCTGTTCCTCCTCGTAGAGCCGATCCGGCAACTCGCCGGGAAACAGCTCGTAGTCGGTCAGGCCGACGCGCTGGTGACGACTCATCTCGCGGTTGTCCAGCGAGTGTTCGGAGATACTGACGAACCGCCCCGCACAGTCCTTGAGATAGATCGTCTCGGGATAACTCTCCAGCAGGGATTCGAGCTGTTTCCCGGGCGGTTCGACGGAATCGAGGCCACAGAGCCGGTCGATCCGCGCTGCGAGCAGCGCCTCCCGCTTCGGCGGCACCCTGATCACGTCCTCGACGCCCGCGTCGAGCAACTCGTTGACGCGTGCTCGTTCCGGGTGGCGGACGTACAGCGCGACCGGCGGCCGCGAGTCGAACGCCTCGGCGACCCGATCGAACGTCGCCAGCCCGTCCTGCTCGGGATGGTCCTCGGTCGCAGGCGCGTCGATCGCCAGTACGGCGGCCACGTCTGACCGGTTGGCCTCGGCCAGTTGCTCGACTCGGCGGATCGGCTCGCGTCCCGCCCGACGGAGCGCCGCCGTGATCGGCTCGAGTCTGCCGTCGGGATCGATCACCAGCAGCGTCCCCGGCAACTCACCGCCTGGCATAGCGAAGTCTGTGGGAATTCGGCACAGACACACAAAAGACTCCCGGCCTCCGCACAGACACCGGACAGGTCACTGCACGTGAGCGATGTCGACGCCGTGAAACGCAAAGCGCGTGCCGCCGCAGTCGCTGGGTTCGACCTCGATATCCCAGCCGTGGGCGTCCGCGATCGCGGAGACGAGATAGATACTGTCGCCTTCCGGCTGCCCGTCGGAATGGGTCGGTTCGAACAGCTCTGCGGGCTCGACCGCAGAGGCGTCGTCTTCGAGGACGAAGCCGTCCGGGAGCGTCCCGACGCGCACGTGCTCGCTCCCGGCGGTGTCGACGATCGTCCGGAACAACATCTCGAAGACCTCGAGCAGCGCGTCCCGATCGGCCGTGACGACCGCGTCGTCCTCGACGACGAGCGTCATCTCCGCCGTCCCGGTCACCCCCCACGCCGTCTCGGCGACCCCGGACAGTGCAACCGCTTCCGTGGATCGACTCACAGACCCCGTCCGGGCCAGCGTGAGCAACTGTGAGACGAGCCGATCCATCCGGGAGAGCGTCTCGATCACCTCCTCGATCGCGTCGAGGTCGTCTTCGGCACGCGCCCGCCCGGCCGTTCCGAGTGCGATCTGCAACCGGTTGCGGAGTTCGTGTGAACTCAACGCGGCGAATTCTTCAAGGCGTTCCGACTGGGCGGTGAGCTGGCGCTCCTGTTCTGCCCGGTCGAGCGCGGCTTCGACGTTCGACGCCAGGACGTGCGCGAGTTCGATCGTGAACGGATCGATCACCCCGTCGCCGCTGTCAAGGCCCAGCACGCCGTGATCGCCGAGCGGAAGCCGCAACCCACACACGCGGCCGATGCCGTCCGGCAACTTCAGCTCGCGATGGTCATGCTCGTCGATCTCGACCGGGACGAACTCGCCAGCTTCCGTCCGGTAGTGTGGCGTCCGTGTCGCCGCGGCGTGCTGGAACGACTGCCCGTCCCAGTCGACGCCGTCGGTCTCGGCCACTGTCCGGAGCCCACCGGCCTCTACGTCGAACAGGTCGACCCGCGCCCGCGGCAAGCCGCCCATTTCCGTGGCGATTTCGACCGCCGTTTGGCCGACTTCCCTCGGTGACGTGGTGCGCACGAGCCGTCTACTCGCCTCGTGGAGCGTCGCCATCGCGCGCTCCTGCCGTTTGATCGACGTGACGTCCTTGACGTTTCCGACCAGCCCGAGCAGCTCTCCGTCGCTGTCGTACCGGGGAACCTTCGTCGTCGAGACCCACCTGCTTTCGCCGTCCTCGACGAAGTGTTCGATCTTCTCGACGATCGATTCGCCGGTTTCGAGGAGCCGTTGTTCTTCCTCGAACAGTTCGTCCGCGAGCGGGCGCTCGTAGAGCTCGTAGTCGGTGAGTCCGGCGACCTGCTGGCGGTCGAGTCCCGTGCCCTCGAACCCCCTGCCCCGGGTCACGTTGACGAACCGACTGAATCGATCCTTGAGATACACCTTGTTGGGATAGTACTCGAGAAACGACTGGAACTGCGTCTGTATCGGTTCGTCGTCGACGACGCCGGCGAGAGCGCGAATTTGTCGGGCGAGCAGCGATGACCGTTCCGGCGGCACACGAATGACCACATCGGCACCCGCGTCACGCAGGCGGGCGACCGTCATCACGTCCTGATCGAGCGCGTAGACTCCGACTGGCACGTCAGCACGTGCGTCGCGGACGGTCTCTATCGCGTCGATGCCGTCGATCCGCCCCCCATCACCTGAACCCGGGTCGTGCGCGACGAGTACGCAGGCGACCGGCCCCGCGACTGCCGCGACCGCTGACGCCTGCTCGACGGTCCGCACGTCGTCGAACTCCGTGCCGATGGCGTCCGCGACGGGTTCGAGCCGGCCGTCCGGATCGACGACGACCACGGAACCGGGAAGCGCTTGGTCCGCAGGCATTTGTTACGCTCGTGTGTGGATGCCAACCCTGATAAGCGTCCCGAGTCGAGAGTTTGTCACGGATCTCTGCCTGTATCCCTAGATGCGGCTGCCGACACCCGATCGACTCGCCTGGCTGCCTGCGTCACCACCCAGTTTCGAGAAGTCCATGTCTTCGAAGAACTCCGGCGCAGTCTGCTCGGTCGCGTAGACGTACAGCGCGGTCTTGGCGATGCCGGTCAGAGACTTGCCGATAAGCAGCCCGAGGACAATCCCGCTGAGTCCGACGACGATCGCAACGGCGACGCCGGCGCCCGAGGGGACGACGAGGAAGGTGACGACGCCGAGCAGCGCGCCGACCAGCACGAGTGCGAACGTGACGAGATTGATCGCGCCCATCGCGCCGATGGACTCGCCCCAGGTATTCTTGAAGGTCCGGGCACTCTCCTCGAACATCCCCGAGATAGAGGTGTCCTCGAAGACGATCACCGGGACGACGAAGTAGGTTATCACCGACCAGGCGACGGCGAACAGCCCGGCGAGAAGCTCGGCGACGATGTTGTCCTGGGACTCGATCGCCTGGATGAGCACGCCGACGACCGCCGCGATCACCGACCAGACCAGTAACGGCCACTTGTGGTCCCAGGCCTGTCTCATGGCGTCGGTGACCGTCGGCGTCTCACCGTGGAAGACGGCTCGCGTCGCCGCGACCAGCGCCGCCGCGAAGAAGGAAGCGACCAACGTCTCGACGAGGTAGATGGCGAACAACGCGACGTACAGAGCCACGCCGCCGCTGTCGTAGACGCCGCCGGCGTACAGCGCGCCGAACAGCGTCGCGACGAACGCGATACCTGCGATCCCGCCCAACAGCGGCAAGATCAGGAGATTCGGGTACGTACGCAGCACGCGACCGCTCCGACGTGCCATACCGAACCCGACCTTGAACCGTCTGAACACCCCGAACATGGTCGTTTGGAGGATTGACTACACACGATCTTGAAAGTACCCGATCACTCACTCGCGAAATTACCTGATAGCTTACCCACGTCTTTTCGGTGGGGCCGGTCCAAGCGACCGGTGATGGGCGCCCTCACGCTCGACGTTGCCGTGATCGTCGCGACGATCGGTGGGCTCTGGATCGGCGCGCGGTTGCTGGTCGACGGCGCGTCGGCACTGGCGACGCGGCTGGGCGTCAGTCGCGTCGTCGTCGGGCTGACCGTCGTCGCGTTCGGGACCTCGATGCCGGAGTTCGCCGTCACCACCGAGGCGGCGCTGGCCGGCCGCGGGGACATCGCCGTCGGCAACGTCGTCGGCTCGAACGTGTTCAACCTCGGGTTCGTCCTCGGAACGACGGCACTGCTCGGGACGCTCGATCGGACGCGCCGACTCGTCCGTCGGGACGGCGTCGCGCTCGCGCTGGCCGCCGCCGCGCTGCTCGTCCTGATCCAGGACGGACGATTCACTCAACTAGAAGGAGGGTTGTTCCTGCTGGGACTGCTCGTCTACCTCGTGATCCTGGTCCGCGGCGGCGTGGTCGAGACTGTCGCCGAGCCGGCCGAGCCAACGCGACCGCTTGTCGACGCCGCTCGCCTCCTCGCTGGTCTCGTACTGGTCGTCGGAAGCGCCCGACTGCTGGTCACCAGTGCCTCGACTATCGCGGCGGCCGCGGGCGTCTCCGAGTGGGCGATCGGCGTCACCGTCGTCGCCGCCGGGACGTCGACGCCCGAGCTGGTGACTGCGCTGGTCGCCGCCAGACGAGGCCACTCCGGGCTGTCGGTCGGCGGTCTCCTCGGGAGCGACCTGTTCAACATCCTGGGCGTGCTCGGTCTCGCCGGGCTGTTGGGCCCGCTCTCGGTCTCGCCCGAGGCGCCCCGGAGCGTCGTCTGGCTGCTCGGGACGGTCATGCTGGTCGTCGCGCTGCTGTGGACCGGCCGACAGCTGACTCGGCTGGAAGGAGCCGCGTTGCTCGTGCTCGCGGGGATCCGATGGGCGATCAATCTCCTGTGACGGCGATAGACGTGCCGACGTACTCGACCGAGACGACCGACAGAAGTCGCTGCACTCAGCTGCTACAACGACAAAAAACGGGACGGTGCTGCGCCGATCAGTCGAAGCGGATCAGCGGCTTGATGATGTCGTCGTCTTTGGCTTCCATCATCTCGAAGGCCTCTTTGATGTCCTCGAAGTCGAACTCGTGGGTCGTCATCTTCGTCGGGTCGACCTTGCCCTGTTCGAGCAGCCGCAGCAGCCGTCGGATGCGCAGGCGGCCGCCCGGACAGAGGTCGGTGACGATGTCGATCTCGGCCATCCCGACGCCCCACTCCTCGCGAGGGATGCGCCGGAACTCGCCATCGCCGTGATAGCCGACGTTCGAGACTGTCCCGCCGGGCTTGGTGACCTTGATGCAGTCCTGGAGGGTCTGGTCGGCACCGAGCGCCTCGATCGCGGCGTCGACGCCCTTGCCGTCGGTCAACTCCATGATCTGCTCGACCGGATCCCCGTCCTCGAAGTCGACGATGTCGGTGGCTCCGTACTCGCGAGCCAGTTCCTTCCGGTTCTCGACGGTCTCGACGGCGATGATCCGCCCGGCACCCTGGAGTTCCGCACCCTTCGTCGCCATCATCCCGACCGGGCCCTGGGCGAAGACCGCGACGGTCCCGCCCATCGGGATGTCGGCGTTCTCCGCGCCCGCGAAGCCGGTCGAGAGCATGTCGGCTGTGTAGGCCGCCTCGTGGTCGGTGACGCTGTCTGGGATGTGTGCGAGGTTCCCGTCGGCGTCGTTGATGTGAGCGTACTCGGCGAACGTGCCGTCCTTGACGTTGGCGAACTTCCAGCCACCCAGCGCCCCGTTGGACTGTGAGGGGTGACCGTCCTGTGCGGCCTCGGAGTTCCAGTCCGGCGTGATCGCGCCGACGGCCACACGGTCGCCCGGCTCGAAGTCCTCGACCTCCTCGCCGACTTCGTCGACGACGCCGACGATCTCGTGGCCCAGCGTGAGGTCCTCGCGGTCGCCGATCGCACCGTGGACCGTGTGTGTGTCCGACGTGCAGATCAACCCCACCGTGGGCTTGAGGATCGCGTCCATCGGCCCGGGCTCGGGCCGTTCCTTCTCGATGACGGCGGTCTCCCCGATCTCTTTCATAACGAAGGCTTTCATTGACATCTTTCCACATACCCCTTCGAACGCGAGCAACAAATAACTAAGGTACGAGTAAATACTTCTGGTATCTGTGACGCGGCTCCTCGCGACCGAGTGCGAAGCCGACGCGGGGCTGCAGGAACGGAGCTAGCGGCCGGGCAGCGACCGCCGCCTATCCGCCCGCCAACCGGATAGTTTCATACGCGGGGGATGCGTATCCCGAATCGTGACCCGGGCATTGTCACCAGCGGAGCAACGTGAGGGGCCGCCGTGATCGTCGGAAGCGTCGCGACGGAGTTCACCGACCTCTTCGGGTCGAATCCCGTCGTCCACGGGCTGGTCGGCGGACTCTTCATCGCGACGATGAACCTGATCGGGGCGTCGCTGGTGCTGGTCTGGCGCGATCCCAGCGAGCGAACGCTCGACGGCGCGCTCGGGTTCGCCGCGGGCGTGATGATGGCTGCCGCGTTCACCAGTCTCATTCTCCCCGGGATCGACGCGACCGAGGTCGTCGTTCCCGGCGTGGCCGCTGACGGATTGGTGCAGCCACTGCCGGTCCTCTTTGGGGTGTTGCTGGGTGCGCTCGCGCTCGACCGGAGTGACGTGATCGTACCACACGCTCACTACCTGCTGACCGGCCGAAAGCGTCGCGACGCGGCCGGCCCGGGCGAAACCGTCCCCTCGGTCGACGATCCGCGAGTGGCCTCGGTCGTCCTGTTCATCCTCGCGATCACGCTGCACAACATGCCGGAAGGGCTCGCCGTCGGGGTCGGATTCGGGTCGGGCAACGTCGCGGACGCTCTGCCGTTGATGCTCGCGATCGGCATCCAGAACGTTCCGGAGGGGCTTGCCGTCTCGGTCGCGGCGATCAACGCGGGCCTCAACCGGCGCGCGTACGCGATCTTCGCCGGGATCCGGGCCGGCGTCGTCGAGGTCCCGTTGGCGGTCGCCGGCGCGGCAGCCGTGGTGGTGTTCGAACCGCTGTTGCCCTACGCGATGGGCTTTGCCGCCGGCGCGATGTTGTTCGTCATCAGCGACGAGATCGTCCCCGAAACCCACACGCGGGGCAACGAACGGATCGCAACGCTCGGACTGATGGTCGGCGTCGTCCTGATGCTCTATCTCGACGTCGCCCTCGGGTAGGTCCGGCGAACCGGATTTCAGGCCCGAAGTGGTTCGAGCACCCGTTCGAGCAACGCGTCGTGAACGGTCTCGGCGATGTCCTCGCGCTCGGTGGTGACGTGGTTGACGCGTGCGCCTTTGATCGCCGCCATGATATGCACCGCAGTCCGATTGGCGTCGACTGGTTCGAAGACGCCCTGTTCGATTCCGTCCTCGATGATGTCTGCGTAGAGCTGCCGGACGTACTCGTAGTTGGCGGTGAACTGCTCTTTGAACGTCTCGTTGTGCGGCGCGTGGGACTGTATCTCGAGTAGCATCGCGTGATACTCCCAGTGGCCACCGGAGTCTCCGTCGCGGCCGTTCGGTCCGAACAGTTGGGCCTCCGTCAGCGCCCGCAATCGCGCCTCGGGATCGCCCTCCGGACCGGTATCGACCTCTTCGATGAACTCCGCGAGCAGGTACGACAGCGTCTCCGCGAGCAGCTCCTCTTTCGTGTCGAAGTGGTAGTGCAGTGCCGCCTTGCTCTTCTCGGACTCGTCGGCGATCGCCTGCATCGTCAGGTCGGCGAAACCGTGCTTGCACATCGCGTCCCGCGTCGCTTCGATCAGCTCCCGTCGCGTCTCGCTGATCTCCCCCGCGGAATCCCCAGTCGATGTGTCCATTCCTGACTAACCGATCAGTCAAAGAGAAAAAAGAACCTTCCGATTCGCGAGAGACCGTAGCACTCACACCGCTCGGGCACGTTTCGGTCAGTAATGAGTGTAACATTCGACGCGGAACAGCCCCCTGACCGACCCATTGATCTGGCCGACAGCGAGGCGTTAATGGAATTCGTCGAGACCTACGAGGACGTCCTCGTCGAGTTCTATACCGACGGGTGTGGCGTCTGCGCGTCGATGGAGCCGGTCCTGAGCGGTGTCGCTCGGGCGGGCGTCGTCGTGGGGACGATCAACCCTCGGGACGACCCGCCGCTGGTCGACGAGTACGAGATCGCGAGCGTCCCGACGTTCGTCCGGTTTCGCGACGGCGAGCCGATCGATCGGCTCGCCGAAGGGTTCGTCCCCGGTGAGCAACTGCAGGCGTTCGCACAGGGCTAGGCGCGCCGCCACAGCAACAGTACAGAGAGCCCGGACACCAGCATTACTGCCAGGACGTGCCCGGTCACCAGCAGCTGCAGGAGTCGCTGTCCGCTCAGAAACGGTAACAGCACGACCTGGACGGTGGCGAACCCGATCGTGACGAGATCGATCTCGATCAGGGCGCGCCTGGTCGGGCGATCGAACCGGTCGGCGAACAGGACCGACCGCCACAGGCCGACGACGCTGGCCCACCAGCCAGTGCCGATGCGATAGCAGACGTCCCACAGCACCAGCAGGGTGAAATACACCGCGACCACCGACGGTTCCGGCCCGAGAAGCGCCTCGAGCAGCGGCTGCCCGGACTGGCGGGGCTCGGCCACGAACAGATACGTGAGTAGTCCGACGTAGGAGAACACGCCCAGCACGATTTCGACCTGCGTGCCGAACAGGGCGTGGGTGTACCGCTGTGGTACGTCGAGTTCCCGGATGCGCCGGCCGAGCGTCAGCATGAGGACGCTTCCGGCCGAGACGACGGTGACGGCGGCCAGCCCTGCGGGCGCGGCCGCCCAGCGATCGGTGAGCGCCGCGAGCACGACGACTCCGAGCCCGAACAGCACGAGCTGGATGGTCATCGCCTGCGTCCGAGAGAACTCCACGCCCGGGATCGCGCCGACGATACTCTCGTAGACCCATCGATCTTCGCGACCCGCGGGAATGTCGTCCCGACTCCCGGTCGCGTCAGCCGGTGTCCCGTCCCCGACTGGGTCGGCCGGCGTATCGCTCCCATTCCCGGCCGTATCTGTCGCTGTGGCTTCGCCGTCGGTGCTCACGCCGAATCCTCCGCCAGCGCGCGCTCGACGGCCTGCTGGAACGGCGTCCGCTCGACCGCGACGTGGCGGTCGATGCTGTCGTCGGTCACGACGACCGGGTTCTTCAGCCCGAGGATCAGCGGATGGGAGATCGATCTGGGGATGTCGGTCACCAGATCAACCCAGTACGAGGAGAGTTTCGGCGACAGCACCGGGACCGGAACGATCAGCGGTCGCGCGTCCATCGCCTCGCCCGTCCGGACGAGCATCTCCTTGTAGGTCAGCACTTCGGGACCGCCGATCTCGTAGGTCCCACCCGCGGTCTCGGGCTCCTCCAGCACGCCCACGAGATACGAGACGACGTCCGCGATCGCGATGGGCTGACACTCGGTGTACACCCAGCGGGGCGCGATCATGACCGGCAGCTTCGCGACCAGCTGGCGGACCATCTGGAAGCTGACGCTGCCCGCGCCGACGATGATCGCCGCCCGCAGCGTCGTCAGGTCGTAACTCCCGCGGGCGAGCAACTGTTCGACCTCCTGGCGCGAGCGCAGGTGTGGCGAGAGGTCGTCCCCGGTCTCGCCCAGGCCGCCCAGGTAGATCACCCGGTCGACGCCGGCCCCGCTCGCGGCCGCCGCGAAGTTGGTCGCAGCCGTCCGATCGCGCTCCTCGAAGTCGCCGCCCGTCTGCAGAGAGTGGACCAGGTAGTAGGCCGCGTCGATGCCGTCGAAGTCGCCGGCTATCGTCTCCGGCTCCAGGAGGTCGCCCTCGACGACGTCGACGCCATCCGGTGGGTCGTATCGATCGGCGTCGCGGGTCATCGCAACGACTTCGTGGCCGGCGTCGAGCAAGGCCGGAACGAGAGAACTCCCGACGAATCCTGTTGCCCCGGTGACGAGTACGCGCATACCCTCTAGAGAGGGCCGGAGCGCAAAAAGCCGCCGGGCGTCGGGTCCCCCTTCGGGCCGATCACAGCGGTAACAGCGCGGAAGCCCACCGGCTTTAGCCGTCCCCAGAACGCTTCGCGTTCTGGTGGGCTGCACAAGACCTTCGGATTACTGTGACGTACATGGCGTGGGAAGCAACTCGAACGGTTCGCGTCCGTCTCGACGTGCCTGACGACCGCAAGAGTGACCTCCACGCCACCAACGACAGGTTCCAGCACTGCGCAAACCGTACCGCAGACTGGGCGTGGCGCTATCCCGAACGAGACTGCGTAACCAGCAAGAGCGAAGCCGAAGCCGCCATCTACGACGACCTTCGTGACGAAACGGACTACCTACACGCGAACCTCGTCCAGAAGGCGATCAAACGCGCCACCGACGACATCGACAATTGCGTTGACCGGCTTGCTGACGGTGAGAACACCAGCAAGCCCCACTACGACACCTTCAGCATCGTCTACGACAAGCGGGCCGCGACCTATTCCCGCGACAAAGTAAGCCTCGCCACCGTCAACGGCAGAGTCGAATGCGAATACGACCTCCCCGAGGACCCTGCCGGTACACCACATGGTGAGTACCTGCTGAACGATGACTACTCTTTTTCGACCAGCACCGTCCACTACGACAGCGAAGCCGACGAGTTCTACCTGCACGCCGTGATGGAGCGGGAACTTGACGTTGCCCGTCCTGAGAAAGCCGAGCATTCGAAAGTGCTTGGCGTGGACTGCAACGTCGATGACCACATTGCAGTGACCTCAACGGGTGCGTTCGTCGGGAACGCTGACGACCTCAATCATCAACGCCGCGAGTTCGAGAAGCG